>JAFZNQ010000077.1 GCA_017552965.1 Abditibacteriota bacterium
GACTAAAAAATCGCTCCCCTTGCGGGGAGCGTTTTTTTTATTTATGAGTCCTTCACCGGCCACGGGTTCAGCATGTCCGTGTTGGGCTTGTCATAGTGCAGCACCTTGGCGTAGTTGCCGGCGGCCGTGCAGTTGGCAGGTATGTCCTTGGTCACCACGCTGCCTGCGCCTATGACCGAGTTGTCGCCTATATGCACGTTTTCCACCAGGCACACGTTGGGCCCTATATACACGTTGTCGCCTATGACCGCCGCGTTGTCGTGGTTGGAGCCTATGGTGGTGTATTGGGACAGGCTGCAGTTGTGGCCCAGGACGGCGGTGCGGTTGACGGTGATGGGGCCTGCGTGGCCTATATACAGGCCGTAGCCGCAGCTCACGTGGATGCTCATCTGTATGTCATGCCTGGTCTGATTCACCAGCCACAGCAGATAGCCCAGATATTTGACAGGGCCCGCCCCGTGACACAGCCTGAAGGCCACCTGCCACCTGAAGGTCTTGTTGGTGAGATAGCACTTCACCAGACTCCCCGCAGAGCAGCCTCCAGTATATCTGAAGCAGTCGCTCCGGATATATTCCCCCATGTCCCGAAGGGCGATCACCTGCTTCGCCATCAGAAGTCCACGCCCACCTGACCGGCCAGCATATGGGCCTTGTTGATCCTGGAAAATACGTCCTTGTGGATGTATCTGTATTTGACGATGACTTCCACGCCCTCGGACACCTTTTTCTTCCAGCCCAGGGTCACCTGGTCGGACTTGGAGGCGCCGTCATAGCGGCGGATGGTCTCATAGTCCAGGAACACAGTGTCCTTGGGAGTCACTGCGTACTCGGACCTCATGTTGTATTTGTGGGAGCCGTCCAGAGACGCCGCGGCGCCCTTGCCGAAGGTGGGCCAGTCGTAGATGTCGTTGTAGTTGGAGTAGGCCCCCGGATACTTGACTCTGTACTGCTCCAGCTTGAAGTCAAAGCCGAACTTGGCCAGGTCCAGCAGCTTCAGCTTCACGTACCAGCCCTTGCTGTTGTCGGAGCCTATGTTGTAGGCTATGCCGGCATAGTAGGGGTCCACGGACTTGTAGCCTGCGTCTATGACAAACTTCTTGTTTCTGTAGAGCACCTTGGCCACCCACAGGGTGGGCTTTTTCTTGGTGTACCAGGTCAGGTCGCCGTTCTGGTCCTGCTGATACCAGACGCCGTTGAGGGTCATATCGCCCCCGTAGCCTATGGGGATGCTGACGGTGCCGCCGTAGTAGCGGGTGTTGTCGGAATGGGTGATGCGCCTGTTGCGGGCCAGAAAGTCCGTGTAGAGGGCGGACACCCGGAGGCCCTTGCTGAAGGTGTAGCCCAGCTCGCCGCCGCCTATGCCGGTGACGGGGCCCTTGATGCGGAAGGGCACGTAGTAAGGGCTGACGAGGATCTTGTCGTTCCAGTCATACACGGGCCGCACCAGCCAGGCCCGGGCGTCAAAGCGGCCCAGACTGCCGGTGTAGGTGACGCCCTCGGTGACGTAATCGGCGTCCCACAGACGGGGCAGCTCGATGAACAGGTTGGGGTCGTCGTGGTTGAATATGTACTGGTTGATCTGGAAGGGCTGACGGCCTACCCGCACGTTGCCCCAGGGCTCCTCCTGGGAGAGGTAGAAATAGTATGGGGTGATGGTGCTGTCTGAATCATACAGCTCCTGATCGCCCGCCGACTTGGCCAGATAGTCCCCCAGTATGGTGCTGGTGACCAGGGTGAGCCTGTCGTTTATCTTAGCGTCCAGATCCAGCTCTATGTCCTTGATGAAGGACTGGTGGCGCCTGGACTTGGTCACCATAAAGTCGTCGCTGTCGTATATCCTGTTGTCGCCGGAGACTATGCCGTCGGCGTAAAACATGGCGTGGCCCTTGATCTTGATCTTTTGCTGGCTCTTTTCCAGCTCGGCCAGCCTCTTGGAGAGGGAGGCTATGTCCTCCGTGAGCTCTTCGCGGCTGAAGTTGAACACGGCCAGCTCCTCGTCAAACTCGGCGCACAGGCGCCTGACGGCGTCCAGCGCCTCGGTGGTGAGGTAGCCGGAGACCACAGGCCCGGGGGTGACGGGGGCCGCCTCCGACTTGGGCAGGAGCTTTTCCAGATCGTAGGCCGTGGCAAAGCCCAGGGTCTCGTCATCCTTCAGGAGAGGGAGCGCCTTGGCTACCGCTGTGGCAAACTCGTATCTGGACAGGGTCTTGCTGCCGTCAAAGGTCCCTTCGGGATAGCCGGTGATGACTCCCAGATCAGCCAGCAGCTGAACGTCGTCATAGGCCCAGTGTCCCACCGGGACGTCCTTGAACACGCCTGCGGCGCAGGCGAGGGAAAGGGTCACAAGTATCAGGACCAGAGTGATCTTTTTCATATATTCATTCCTCCCGGCTGTCAGCAGCCATTTTGGGATCATTTGTTTTTCAGATATTTGAAGCAGTTCATCAGCTTTTCGGAGAAGCAGCCGCACTTGCCTTCGGTGATCATCTGCCAGGCAGTCTCCCTGTCAAAGGCCTTGCGGTAGCAGCGGTCGCTGGTGAGAGCGTCATACACGTCCGCCAGACTGGTGAGCTGGGCGGAGATGGGTATCTCGTCTTCCTTCAGGCCGCAGGGGTAGCCCCGGCCGTCCGCTCTTTCGTGGTGATACAGGCATATCTCCCTGCACACGTTGCCGTATTCCTCGTCCCACAGGCCCGCGGCCTGCTCCAGCAGCCTGGCGCCCTGCTCCGAATGGGTCTTCATCAGCTCGAACTCTTCGTCCGTGAGCTTGCCCGGCTTCAGCAGCACGTTGTCGGGTATCATGATCTTGCCCAGGTCGTGGAGCACGCTGCCCGTGGCTATGAGCTCTATCTTCTCCTCGGTGAGGCCCGACTCGGGATACAGACGCCTGTATTCCACAGCCAGCTCCCGGGTGAGGTTCCTCACTCTCCTGACGTGCTCGCCGCTCTCCTTGTTGCGGGCTTCCACCACGTTGCCCAGCAGCTCTATGGTGCACTCGTTGATGGCTGCCAGCCGCTCCGCCTTTTGCCTCAGCTCTTCGGTCTGGGCGTCCACGGTCTCCTGCAGATGGTTTTTCAGCCAAAAGAGGTCCGCTATGTTCTGGACTCTCTTTCTCATGACCGTAAAGTCTATCTTTTTGGGGATATAGTCGGCGATGGGGTAGCGGAAGCAGCTGGTGATGCTGGCGGCATCCTCTTCTCCGCTGATCATCAGCACCGGCAGCTCCTCCAGAATACCCTTCTCGTTCAGCCGCTCCAGCACCTCTATGCCGTTCATGCGGGGCATATTGATGTCCAGGAGCACCATGGCCAGACGGTCCAGGTGCCGGTCTATGAGCTCCAGAGCCTCGACGCCGTCTCCGGCGGTGAGGATGTGGTCATAGCTGTCCTCCATTGCCTCGCTGAACAGGTCTGCCTGCAGCTCGTTGTCGTCGACTATGAGAATAGAGTCTTTGTTCATCCCTGTGTGTTAGTCCAGCGCTGCTATTGCAGCAAGCACAGTCTCCATGTCCTTTTTTACTTCCTCCACCATGGGCGTCACGTCCACCGTGGGCTCCCCGTGTCTCAGGGCCTCGCACAATACGTCCGAGGACTTGAAGAGCCGGGTCATGGACAGATTGGCGCTCATGCCCTTGACCGAGTGTATGTGGCGAAAGGCTTCGGCATAGTCCTTCTGGGCGAGGCAGGTCTCAAACTCGGCAAAGTCCGTGTTCAGAGCGAACTTTTTGACAAATCTGACTATCCTGGCGTCGTCCATCAGGCGGCCCAGGGCCTCCTGGTAGTTGCCGTCAACGGCAGTGTAGAACTCCTGTATGTTCATGTCTTTCCTCGCTGTGTATGGGGCCTTGGCCCCGGTCCGGCGCTATAGCGCAAAAACTAATATTATGATAGCACGGGTCCCGTCCGGGTGTCAAATCTTAGCCGGCGGGCTCTATCTGCTTTTCGAGTACCAGGTCGTATTCCTCCACGCTGATGGGCTTGAAGAAATAGAAGCCCTGTATGATGTCCACGCCCATGGACTCGGCAAATTCCTTTTGTTCCTGGGTCTCTATGCCCTCCACCAGCACCTTCATATCCAGGGAGTGGGCCAGCTCCACCAGGCTGGAGAAGATCACCCGGTTCTTCTTCATGATGAGGTCGGTGACGAAGGACCGGTCCATCTTTACCACGCTGATATTCAGCTTCTTCAGGTCGGTCAGGGAGGTGGAGCCTATGCCGAAGTCGTCCAGATACACCGGGTAGCCCGCTTCGTACAGGGTGTTGATGTTCTTGCTCATGACCTCCACGCTGGTCTCCGGCACCTCCTCGTTGATCTCTATGATGAGGTTTTCGGGCCGGACACCGAACTTGGCGGTGGTCTCAAAGAACCGGTCGACAAAATTGCCTGCCGACAGGGTGATGCGGCTGAAGTTGCAGCTGATGGGGGGCAGCTCCTTGAAGCGGTCCTGGCGGCAGCTGATCCACTCACAGCACTTGTTGAACACGTAAAAGTCAAACTTTTCGTAGAGGTGCTCGCTGTTGACGGCGCTGAGGAACTTGCTGGGCATGGTCACCGGCATATCCGGGGATATCCGGAGCCTGGTGAGGGCCTCGGCGCCCACCACCCGGTTGTCGCCGGCGGACACGTAGGGCTGGATGATGGTAAAGAACTTGTTCTGGTCGATGAAGTCTTCCAGATTCTTCTTCATCTCCTCGGTGTCAAAGGCGTTTTGCAGCAGCTCGTAGCGGCCTACGGCAAACCGGGCGTCTATGTTTCGGGCGTAGAGAGAGGCCCGGCGGGCCTTGTCCACCGCGTCGTCAAAGCTCACGTTGCTGTTGACGGGGGTGTACTGGCCTATGTGTATGTCCAGCAGGTTGATGGACCTGCGCAGCAGGTTGGCCTTGGTGTCCCTGGTGGCAAACTCTATGGCAAACTCCTCCAGACGCTTGTTTTCCCGGGAGGCCACCAGCACGAAGTTGTGGCTGTCGATGCTGCAGGCTCCCAGAAAATCTCTGGGGTTCAGGGCCTTGGCCACCTCGTTCTCCAGATAGTTGTGCACCTGCGCGATCTGGTTGTAGGTGTTCTCGGTCTGGAGCCGGTGGGTGAAGATGTTGATATACAGCACCGGCGTGGTCAGAAAGTCATAGTTGTTGTAATCATCATACAGACGGCGCAGGGCGGTACGGGTCATGAGCTTGCCGTAAGGCAGATCCGTACGCAAAGAAATGTTGATGAGTTTGATGGCGTAATACACCAGCGCGCTGAATGCGACGATGAAGAGCGCCGCTGCCATGAGCTTATCCATTGATCACTCCCGGCCTTATATATTTATATTGTATCATATTTTGCCGCCTGCTCAGCCTTTTTTCCCCATGCCCAGGCGTCCGGCTATTTTGGCCAGCTGGCCTGCGGCAGTGTGCTTCAGATAATCGAATTCCTGCAGCCGGTGATAGACTGCGAGATACACCAGATTGGTGACCGCTATGCATACCGCCAGCTTTTCAAAGAGCCCTATGACGCCGCCGTGGGTGTGGGCGCACAGGAAGCTGCACAGCAGATAGGCGCAGCAGGTGACCGCAAAATAGAGCATGTAGCGGAACATGAAGCCCGCGCAGCTCCTCTTGAAGCCCCAGCGGTATATGACCCAGGGCTCCACCCAGAAGGGCACCAGCAGGGTGCTGACCACCGTGCCCCAGAGAATGCCCGCGATGCCCCAGAGCCTGGTCCACCAGATGGAGATCACCAGATTGAGTATGGACTCGGGGATCACCTTGTATTTGTCTATCTGGAACAGGGACCTCTCTTCCGTGTCCTTCTCCGACCTGAAGGTCTCTCTGGCGGAGCCTATGGGCAGGCGCATGCAGTAGAGATAGAGATTGACCACTATGAGCAGCACCACGCTCTCGGGAAAAGTAAACTCCCGGGACCCCATCCACAGCAGGATGAAGGGGTTGTACAGGACGGCCAGGGTCACGCAGATGCACCCGAAGAGCCAGGCCGAGAAGAATATCAGGTTCTCGAAGGCCCATTTCCTGTGCTCCGCCGATTCCGTGGCGTTCAGATGGCCCATGGTGGCGGTGATGGAATGGAACACCGGGTGTATGACGCCCAGGAGCCCGATGCGTATCACCATATAGTTGCTGTATATGCCTGCCGCAGCCACGCTGACCAGCTTGCCCATGATGAGGGTGTCTGTATAAAACACCACCACGCCGCCCACCTTGTGGAGGGCGTTGGCAAACACGTTGCGCTTCAGCAGGTCCTTGTCCTCCGCGGGGAGAGGCTGAGCCTTGCCCTTGCGGAGATAGGGATACATGCGGTTCGTCTGCACCGTGATCCACAGATTGATGGCCACCGTGGCCAGGATGGAGATGCCCAGATACAGAAAATAGTTGCCAAAGAGTATCAGGGCGCCTATCTGCACTATGCCGGAGATGATCCTCACGGCGGTGGTGATCAGGGTCTCCACAAATTTTTTCTGGTCCGCAAAGAGCAGGGTGGCCCTGTATATGAAGAAATAGCTGACGCCTGTGTTGACCACGTTCATCAGGAAGATGAGCCATATGTGGTCCACCGGAGTCTCCATCTCCGTGACAAGATACTTGCTGAAGGGGCACAGCGCGGCGCCCGCCGCCAGTATGAAGATGCCCACGCCCAGATATATCTTGCGGAAGGCGTTCATGAGGACCCTGACCTTTTCCGTGTCCCCGTGGGCCACGGGCCTGTACAGCGAAAACAGCATGCTGTTGGCTATGCCCAGCTCGGCCAGACTCAGCAGATTGAGAGTATCGCCGAACATGCTGTTGATGCCCAGATACTCTACCCCCAGAACGTCCGCGAAGATCCTTCTGGAAAAAAAGCTGACGGCCATGACCAGCAGCTGGCAGGTGAAGGCAAAAAACATGTTTTTTGTCATCTTGTCCAGCCTGGTGGCGCCGGTGTTGTCTGTCATTGTCACTCTTCCTCAAATAGCTTGTGGGCCGCGTCTATGAGAGCCGCGTCCTCCCGTCTGCAGCGGCGGACGAACAGAGTCTCATAGACAAAGGCGTATATACCCAGCGTAAGGACTCCCTTGCAGAAGAGCCCGGAGGATATCTCCCGCTTCCGCCTCAGCTCGTTCAGGTGCTCCACAAGGACTCTGCGCAGGGAAAGCCCGTCAAAAAAGCCCGAGCGGCGGTTGGCCCGGAGGAGCTTTTTGTACTCCTCCAAAAAGCTGCCGTCCGAAAAATCGCTGCAAAAATACAGGTGGTCTGTGTAGCTCGCGGAGTCTGTCTCCGTGTAGCCCAGGGTCCGGGCGAGAAAGTCCTTCATGATGCCCCGCCTTTCCTCCTTTTGCTTGTCGGAGGTGTTGGCGGTGATCTGGCCCGGATGGAGCCTGTAGAGCAGCAGGTAGTCCTTCTGGACCGCTATCTTGTGTCCCGCTGCCGCTATGTCCGTCCACAGCTTCAGGTCCTCGGTGCAGGTGTGGGCCACGCTGTAGCCGTGCTCCCTGACCCGGTCCATGCGGGCTATGACGCCCGGATGGAACAGGGGCACCGTCAGGAGCAGCCTGGCCATGGTGTAGCCGGCGCTGTATTCCTGGCCTGTGACCGCGGCAAAGCGGCGGCCCTCCCGCAGGAACATGCAGCGGCAGCTGCTGACGGCTATGTCCGGGTGGCTCTCCATATATTCGTATTGCTTCTCCAGCCTGTCCCGGCGGCAGACGTCGTCCGCGTCTATGCGCACCATATATTTGCCGGCGGCCTTTTCCAGAGCCCTGTTCAGGGAGGCCTGGAGCCGCAGGTTGCGCTCGTTGCGGAAGACGCGCATGCAGGGCAGCTGCTCCTGCCAGCGGGCCAGTATCTCCGGGGTGCCGTCGGTGGAGCAGTCGTCTATGACCACCAGCTCCCAGGGGAGACCGAAGGTCTGCCGGGCCAGGCTCCGGAGAGTCTCGCCTATATACTGTTCTCCGTTGTACACGCAGAGTATCACGCTGATAGCGGGTGTGGATGTTGATGTCATATCAGTCTGCCAGATACAGCTCCCTGTATTTGCCGGCGCACACGCCTATGTCATACTGTCGGGAGTCCCGCAGATTGTTGGCGGATATGCGCTCTCGCAGCTCCCGGTCTCCGGCCATCCTGACGATGGCCTCGGTGAGGCCCTTTTGGTCCTCCGTGCCGCACAGCAGGCCGTTCTCGCCGTCCCGCACTATGTCTATGACGCCTCCCGCCCGGGTGCTGACCACCGGCAGGCCGGCGCTCATGGCCTCCAGGACCACCAGAGGAAGCCCCTCGTAGGAGGAGGACATGAGATACACGTGGGACCGGCCCATATATTCTTCCACCTTGTCCGTGACTCCCGCCAGGCGGACGCAGTCCTCCAGCCCCAGAGCCCCCGCCAGGTCCCTGAGCTCCTGCTCCAGCTCCCCGGCGCCTATGATGGTCAGGTCCGCGGCGGGACAGTCCCTGCGGGCATCCGCAAAGGCCCGGAGCATGAGAGGATAATTTTTCTGGCTGCCCAGCCTGCCCACCGCCAGAAAACGGACGGGGCTGTCCGGAAGGGCGCTATAGGGCTCCCGGCGGGCGTATCTCCCGGTGTCTATGCCGTTGTAGATGCAGGGGCCCTCCACGCCGTAAAAGGCTTTGAGGGACTGCCGGCAGGTGTCGGAGATGGCCACCGGTATCACCTTGCAGCATTTGAAGCCGAAGAGATTGATGTATCTCATGTAGCCCGTGGCGTCTTTTTCCGCCAGGTTGTGCACCGTGTACAGGCATTTTTTTACCCGGGTGCGCATCAGGGGCGGCAGCAGATACTGCATCACCTTCAGATGAGCGTGTATCACGTCCGGCCTGTATTCCCGGATGACCTTCTCCAGCCTGACCCATATACCCGGGTCGAAGCCGGGCTTTTTGTGGAGGCACACGGTCCGCAGGCCGTATTTCCGGGCCAGCAGGGCGGCGGGAGTGTCCTCAAAGTGCAGATAGGTGACTATGAGAAAGTCCAGCTCTTCCCCCTGCAGGGAGCCCGCTATATCCACGGCTATCTTTTCGCCTCCGCCGGACCACAGGGACGGCAGGAACACCAGTACCTTTGTCATGCCTTGTAGTATCTGTCGTATTTGATCTTCAGAAACACCACCATGGCCCGCAGGTATGCCCGGGGGGTCAGGGTGAAGCCCCATCCCGCCATCAGGGAGCGGCACTTGGAATAGGGCGCATTTTTCAGCTGGTTCATCAGCATGACGTTGACGCAGGCTATGACCAGCCGGGTCTCGTGGGGCAGATGCTCGGTGAAGCGGGAGGTCCGCTTCACGTAAAAGCCCAGCTGCTCCATCCTTTTGTTGGCGTCCGTGTAAGCCACGAACCTGGGGTTCTGATTGTTGTGTATGCCGCCTATAATGGGCAGATAGGCAAACTTGTATTTGGACGCCAGCATGGCGTGATAGCCCCAGTCCACGTGGCGCTTGTAGGCTGTGTCGTAGCCTCCCACGTCCAGGATGGCCTTGCGCTTCACCACCACGTTGGAGGGGTTGATGTATATGCTGTGTATCAGCAGATCGTAGAGTATGTCTCCCGAAGGCATCTGTCGGGTGTTGAAATGCATGGTCAGCCCGGGCCAGCGCACCTCTATGGCGGTATAGACCGCTCCCCAGGAGTCGTCCAGAGCCGCCAGAGTCTCCACGCACTTGGTGAGCTTGGTGGGGTCGGGATATTCGTCATCGTCGTCCAGAAAGGCTATGTATTCCCCCCGGGAGATGGCCAGACCCGCGTTCTTGGAGGCGGGGTCGCCTATATTTTGCTCGTTGGGAAGATAGGTGATCCTGCCGCTGTCTATGTAGTCTGCCAGGGCAGCCCGGGTGGCCTGCTGCTTCTCGGAGCCCAGGCCGTTGTCGTCCACTACTATGATCTCCACGTCGGGATAGTCCTGCCCGAGCACGCTGTTTACTGCGCCGGAGACGCATTCCGCTCCGTTGAAGGTGTTGATGATCACAGATACCGGTGGCTTGTCGTTCATTATCTCTTGCCCTTTAATAGTCTTTTTATGTCCTCGACGGACTTGTACAGCATATACGCGCCGGCGGCGTTGCCCGATCTCAGGCAGCTCATGATGATGCGGGTCTTCAGGGAAAAGCCGCTGAAGGCCGCCTTTTTGAGCCAGGGTCTCAGGGTGTCTCCCTTCAGATAGGCGGCTATCTTAGGCAGATAGCCGGGCTCGCCGTTGTTGGCGTACATGATGATGAAGATGAAGCAGGTCATCATGACGTAGCGGGCCAGCTGCTCCCCGAAGCCGGTCCCCTCCGGAGCCCGGAGAGAGGCCAGATACCTCACGGAGTTTTCCAGCTGTTCAAAACGGGTGGTCTTGAACAGGGTGGATTCGGAGTCGCCCCGCTTGCGGTACACGTAGCGGACCTCATGGCTGACGAAGACGGACTCCGCGTCAAAATATATGGGCGTAGTGCAGCAGGTGTCCTCTCCGAAGGACACGTTGTCCGGCACGGAAAACTGCCACCGGGCCTGCATCTCCCTCTTGATGGCCTTGCCGCAGAGATAGTGGAGTATCCTGCCGCCCCTCTCGTCCAGAAGCACCCGGGGGAGTATGGCGCGGGCTATGTCTTCCTTATTATACAGCCCCGGCTCGTGGGGCTCCTTTTCCACCGAGCTCTCCCTGTCGTCCGTGAGGGCAAAGGAGATGACGTCGGGCTGCCGGTACCGGTCCGCGATGGTCCGGGCATCCTCCAGCAGGCCGGGCCGTATCATGTCGTCGCTGTCCAGATTGATGACGTATTCGCCCCGGGCCTCCCGGAGCCCCGCCTTTCTGGCGGACACCAGCCCGCCGTTGGGCTTGTGTATCACTCTGAAGCGGCTGTCCCGGGCGGCGTATTCCTCGCAGATCTCGCCGGAGCGGTCCGGGGAGCCGTCGTCCACCAGGATGGCCTCATAGTCTCCGCAGGTCTGGGCCAGCACGCTGTCCAGACACTCCCGGAGCCAGGGCTCCGTGTTGTATATGGGGATGATGACCGAGAACAGCATCCTCAGGCCTTCCCCTCCATGGCTTCCCTGAATATATCCAGCAGCATGTCCAGATACTTGTCGATGGTGATCATGCTCTCTCTCTTTTCACGGCAGCTCCGGGCCATGGCGGCCAGCCGGTCCGGATCGGACATGAGCTCGTCTATGGCCGCGGCCAGAGTGTCTCCCGTCACGGGATCTATATGCTTGCCGGTGACGCCGTCCTCCACCAGCTCCGCCATGCCTCCGAAGCCGGCGGTGATCACCGGAGTCCCCAGAGAATGGGCTTCCAGTATGGTGAGAGGACAATTCTCATACCATATGGAGGGCACCAGCATGCAGGCGGCCCGGCCTATGAGGCTGAGGAGAGGCTTGCCGGACATAAAGCCCATAAGCTCCACGTTGGGCAGGCCCTTCAGCAGGTCTTCCTCGGGCCCGGAGCCCGCTATCTTAAAGCGGACGTGGGGCAGCTTCAGGGCCGCCTCTCTCACGGCGGCGATGCCCTTTTCCTGGCTCAGCCGGCAGGCCATGACCACGTAGGGCTCCTTGGCGCCGTCATCAGCGTCGGGCAGCTCTATAAAGTTGTGGATGGCGCAGGTCTTGCCCGCAAGGTCCGGACGCCCCTCAAGGAGCATCTTTTCCATGAAGCGGCTGGGGCATATATACCTGTACACCTTGCGGTAGGTGTCCTTTTTCAGGTAGAGCTGGGCTTCCAGAGAGCCGATGATGCTCTTGACGAGAGACTCGTGGATGCATTTGTAGCGGGCGCAGTTCCACTTGCTGCCCCGGACGCACCGCTCGCAGATGGCCTGCTCCTGCAGGTTGTAGAGCATGTGGTTCGGGCAGATGATCTGAAAATCGTGGACCGTCTGTATCACCGGGACTCCCGCGTCGTGACAGGCGTCTATCACGGAGGGAGTCAGCTGAAAGTTGATGTTGTTCATGTGGACCACGTCCGGCCGGAAGAGCCAGAGCACCTTCCGGAGACGGGCCTTGGCTTCGCCGGAATATATGATCCTGAAGGGATAGGCAAACCGGTCCAAGCTCTTGCCCCGGAAATCCATATTGCGGGTGTATTCGCCCCAGGAGTTGGTCACCGTGTTCTGAGGATCGGCCATGCCGAAGTATTCCACCGTGTGGCCCAGCTCCGAGAGCCTGGCCCCCAGCTTCAGCATATAGATGTCCGCTCCGCCCCGTGGGTAGAGGAACTTATTGATCATGAGTATTTTCACGCTCGGCCTCGCTTTTGTTGGCGTCGGATATGAATCCGAAGAATCTTCTGTCCGCGTTGCGGACCCGTTTGTCAAAGTCGCAGCTCATCATGAGCATGGCTACGGTCAGGGAAAACAGCGGATACAGCAGCGTGTTGTCGGTACACGAGTTGATGATCTGCATGATGATCAGGGCAAAGACGAATATTTCGGCCCTGATGTGTTTTTCCCTCCCGAAGAACTTGGTCCTGACCACCGTAAAGGCCAGATACCAGAGCAAAAAGCCCACAAAGCCCAGGTCTATGAACATCATGAGAAAGTCGTTGTGGGCCGATACCACGGCGACCTTGCTGCCCTCCATCTCCTTCATCTGATAGACGGTAAAAGCCATGCCGTTGCCGGTGAAGCTGGGGGAGAACTCGTAGAACCTGTTCAGGTGTCTGTAGATCACGTCGCGTCCGCTGGTCTCCACGCCCGCGAGCTCCAGGTCGGTGAAAAAGTCGTTCTTCACCAGGGCGATATAGCCCAGCAGCAGCACGGTGATGACGATGAGGACCATGGATATGATCTTGGATATATGATAGCTGTTTCTGATCTTGCTGAACCTGAGGAGCAGGAAGCCTGTCACAAAGGCCACGCCTATGGCCAGAATGGCTATACGCTTGAAGGCGGACAGGAAGCCGAAGCCTGCCAGCGAAAACAGCAGGGGATGCTCCTTGATGTATTTGGGAAAGAGTATCATGAGCAGCAGAAAGCCGCCCAGACAGAAGGCCAGCTCGTGGACCTCTGCCTTCAGCATCAGGGGACCGGTGACTCTCGCAAAGGTGGTGACCAGCGTGATGAACTGCTGCATGTATTCGCCTACGCCGTTCTGAACCATGATGGTGAGAATGGTCATGAAGTTGGCGATGATGACGGCGGTGAGATAGCGCCAGATGCCCTTTTCGCCCCATATATACAGGAAGACTCCGGCGCATAGCGCGCCGGAAATGTCGCATTTGTATATGAAGTAGGAGTTGATGCCCCTTTCGATGATGGGTATGGGCGTCTGCTTGGTGAACCAGATGAACAGGCTCACGGTGGCCGTGACGAACAGGGCCACCGAATAGGCGAGCGCAGACTGGCCTATGACGTATATCCTGCCAAGATTGGGATATACGAGAAAATAGGCTATACCCGACACGATGATGATGATCATGAACAGGTGCTGGTAACTGAGCAGGATCCTGGCAAAGTAAAAGGAGTTGTTGATGAAATAGTTCATCAGCACTGCCAGGCCTACAAAATAGACAGTTACCAGCTTTTCTGCGATCGCGTTTTGATTCTGCATCGGCTATTTGTTGTCTTCCCGGACGGGCGCTGCCGTGCGGTCTGCCTGCTTGGTGATGGCCTTGGACAGCAGACCTCTGATGGCGCGGATGTCGTTGCGGGAGGTCTCGGACATACCCACGGAGTAGTTGATGGTCACGCCGGTGAACTTATCCCGGTTGTCCAGCAGCAGGGAGAACCTTTGGAGCAGATACTCCACCGTGATATAGTCGGTGCGGTTGATAAAGATGATGAACTGGCTGGAGCCGTTGTACACCTTGAAGGTGTCGGACTGGGCAAAGAGCTCCCGGAGCATGTCGGCAAAGTACTTGATGACGTTGTCGCCGCCCTCGCGGCCCAGAGCCTTGTTCAGATCCACCTGGTTCTTGATGCTGATCACCGCGCACACAGTGCCGTCGTCCAGCACCTTGCGGCCGTTGGCCTGGAGGAAGTTGTCCAGGCTCTGCCGGTTGTTGAAGCCGGTGAGATGGTCCGTGAAGAAGGTGTAGCTGATGATGTCGTTCAGGCGTCCGATGAGAATGGCGGAGCCCAGACACACTATGATCAGGAAGAACACGGCTATGGCCATATACATGGGTATGTTCAGGCCTTCCTCCACCGCGACGGTGGAGAGGGTGGTGATATTGGACTGGCCCAGGAACTCGTTGTATTCGTCGTTGGTCTTGTCCAGTATCTCGTAGAGGTCCGTGAGCTCGGTGACCAGCTTCTCTATCCTGCTGTCCGTGTCTGCCACCAGCGCGTCGTAGTCCCGATTGGCTATCTGGTAGCAGGTCTTGTCGCTCCACTGGCAGGTGTCGCCGCAGAGCCCCTTGCAGGTGGTGAAGTGATTCCTGATGTACTTGTAATACCTGATATCGATGAGAGCGTTGGACTTGTTGACGGAGTGGTCTCTCCAGGAGATGATGTGCTTGTCATAGGTCACGGTGTGATCCGCCACCTCCCAGGTCCATTCCTCGGTGTCGTCCTGGCTGTCCACGGTCTTCTTGCTGGTGCCGTGATCGTACAGAGGATCGGTGATCTCTGCCACGTCTATGGACTGCCTCATGTGCTCCCTGTAGTCGGATATCAGGGTGTAGAGGTCGTCTATCTGCTTTTGCTCCACCTGAGCGTTGATGGAGTTCTGGGTGATCCTTTCGCTGTAGTTGCTGTTCAGGATGCGCTTGTTCTTGGTGAGCTGATGCTCCAGGATGTCGGAGTAGATGGCTGCTATCTCCGTCTCCTGTATGTAGGTGAACTCGTTGGCCAGATCGGCGAAGCTGTAGCCGGTGGCGGAAGAGCGGAAGGCGTATTCGCCCTCGGCCCGCTCCCACAGGCTCTTGACCGTGTCTGAGGTGCTGGACTTGATGATGTCCATCATCTCCACGTAGTCATAGTTGGAGTTGTAGATCTTGCCGATGGGGTTGGAGAAGGCTCCCGTGTTCAGATACTTTTTGCCGAACTCGGAGAAATAGGTGCTCAGCACCGCGTCCAGCACCTTGCGGGCGAACAGGGGCCCCTCGTGGTTGCGGGCGTTGAAGGAGACTATGACCGTGTCGGGCTTGGGCTCGTATTTCTCACCCTCTTCCAGCATGGCGGCCTTCAGGGTCTCCTCGTCCTTGTCCAGGATGTCCTGGGTCTTGATGCGGCTGATCAGAGAGTCGGTGGAATACTGGCTCTTGTCCAGCTTAAGGTAGTCTATCACCTTGGACATGATGGCGCTGGTCTTGATCTCGCCTACGTCCAGCTTGCTGCCGTCCGGAGCCTTGCCCTGGGCGGCGCCCCTGTATTCGTATTTGATGACCGCGGAAGCCTTGTAGGTCTGCGACGAGGACAGGAAGGTATATACCAGGAAAGTCAGCAGCAGACAGGCGGCTATGATATAGGGCAGATACTGCTTGATATATCTGGAAAGCTGTAATTCTTTCATGTGTGTCTCCTTATGCTCCCAATCTTCCTTCCAGGTAGTCTCCGGTCACCGACAGGACGTAGAGGGCTCCGAAGAACAGCAGGGCTATGACAAAGCACTTGCAGCCTGTCTGGACCGGCGAAGGCCGGGCCACCTGAGCGGATATGACTCCGTTCATGCGGGTCTCGGTGTATGCCTGGGCCGCGTATCTGGCGTCCTTGGATATCTGTACCAGGGAGTCGCAGATGGCGGCTATTTCCTTGTCCAGGACCGGGTCGCTGCCCATGGTGTGGGGGTTGGACCTGAGAGATTCGGCAAATGCGGTGTTGCGCTTGACCTTGGTCAGCAGGCCTCCCGCTTCCTCCGAGGCTCCCTTGGCGGCCATGGACAGGTCGTCCAGACCTACCTTGGTCTGGCCCATGTAGTAGTCCTTGTTTTCGTCTATGGTGGGGACCAGAGCGATGCGGGTCATCTCCGCCGCATACATGGCTATGGCCTGATTGTTGATGTTGAAGCTGGAGTTCGCCTTTTGCATGTCGAAGCCCATCATGTTGTTGTTGAAGGACAGACGCTTCAGCAAGCGGGCGGAGTCCTTGCTGACGCCCTTGTCCCTGATGTAGGCCAGCAGGTCGTTGTCCAGCTGTTCCTTGCGGATGTTGCCGGATTTGGCGGACAGGGAGGCAAAGCCCGTGCCGTCCTCGGTCTTGAAGCTGGGACTCTCGGCATTCAGCTCTGACATGTAGGAGGAGATGTTGTCCGCCCTCATGGACAGATAATAGGCTATGTCGTAGTAGTCCATGTTCTCGAACTGTTTGGCTTCCTCGGGCTTGAACACCAGCAGGGAGTAGTTGCGGGCGTACTTCTGTATGAAGACTTCCTTGAAGCTGTCCGCCGCCAGCTGTATGACGGTGGCAGGCTCCAGTCCTTTGGTCTCCTTGTTGGCCCTGTAGCTCAGGCGGAACTCGGTGGAGATGTGGTAGCTCTCCTTTTCGTAGCTGTAGCCCTGGACCGTGGGGGACACCGAAAGAGCCTTTTTGAGCCCCTCCTTGGTGACGCCTTCAAAGCCGCCCTTTTCGATGGTGCGCGTCAGGACGTCGTCGGAGAGGATCTCCGTCATGCTGAAGCGGGTCTTGTTGGCGTTCTGGGCCTTGGAGGCCTCGCTGTAGTTCAGGGTGATGAGCCCTGTGCCGCTGATGGAGTTCTGGGCATTGGAGGCAGCAAACAGTATGATGAAGCACAGTATGCCGCCCAGCAGGGTCCACAGCCTGACCTTGCGCTTGACGCCCATGACCTTCTTGATATGCTCTATGGTGTAGTCATTGGATTTGTGGCAGATGCTGAAGGCGGAATACACCACAATGACCACTATGGCTAATAAGACAAGTTTCTGCATGCGCCTCTCCTAATACCTGTTTACGTCGATGATGACCAGCTCGGGCCTGTTGTTGATCCTGATGGGGCCCTTGTTGGTGAGGCCGGTGTTGACTATGATGACGGAATGCTTTTCATAATACACGCCGCCCATATAGCACTTCACCTTGCGGAATACGGGCAGCACGCCCGACTCTCTCTCGTAGATGGGGCCCAGCTTGGGCAGGACCACCACGCCGCCGTGGGTGTGGCCGGCCAGCACCAGGTCGCCCCAGCTCTCGCCCGGCTTTTCCTGGAGCAGGTAGGGCTCGTGGATCAGGGTCAGCTTGAAGTTGTCTTCCTTCTTCCACACGGCGTCCGCAAAGGAGTTGCCCGCTCTGGACCAGAATATCTTAGGGTCGGAGTGGAGGACGCCGTAGATGTCCACGGTGTTGCCGTTGATATCTATGGTCTCCTTGCTGTCCCTCAGCAGATGGATGCCCGCTTCCTCCAGAGGCTTCCACAGCATGTCGGATTCCTTGCGGGCCTTGGAGTAGTCCCAGGTCCACTCGTTGTTGCCGTAGATGAAGTAGGTGGGCGCCACCTGGGCGGCGTCTGCAAAGAACTTCATGGTGGCCTTGCGGGACAGGGACCTGTGGTCGGTCATGTCGCCGGTCATACATATGATGTCCGGCTTCAGGGCCTTGATGCGCTTCAGCAGAGCGGCGTTGTTCTTGCCGTACTGGGTGTCGTGCAGGTCCGAAAGCTGGATGATGCGTATGTTGCCTTCCACCTTGCCGCAGCCTACCTGATAAAAGGTCTCCTCAAAGGTCTTGTTGGAGAAAAAGCTGATGGCGATGACGATCACTGCAAAGGCCAGAACTATGCACACTGCCGCCAGAAAGCCGTAGAAGACCTTTTGCTTCACTGTCAGCTCATCGGAGCTCTTGGTCTGACCAAAAGCCTCAAACACTCCCTCGGAGAGCTTGCCGGAGACTGCGTCCCAGGTCTCTTTGGAAGCGGAGACTATTTTGTCCTTGGTGTCTTTTTGGTTCATATCTTTTCCTTCTGTCTGTCTGCGGGCCCCTCTTCAAGGCCTGTGACCTTCCTGTACAGGGCTTCGGTGGCCCGGACCACCTTGTCGTAGCCGTATTCTGTTCTGATATATGCAGCCTGCTCCGCGAGCAGGGCTTCGTCCTTGGGGGCGGCGAGGCATTCGCGCAGCGCCTCCGCCAGGGAATCCGTGTCTCTGGAAACAAAGCTCTTGCCGAAGCGCCCGGTCACCCGGGTGTTCTCCGGTATGTCGCTGGTGAGGACGGGAGCGCCGGCGCTCATAGCTTCCAGCAGGGTCAGGGCCAGGCCCTCAATCTCGCTGGGCAGCACGTACAGCCGGGTGTTGGAATAGAGCTCCCGCAGCGCGTCGCCTGTGACAAAGCCGGTGAATATGATGTTCGGGTCGTCCTTGGCCATCTCCTTTATCTTCGCGCCGTAGGCGTTGTCCGGTACCTCGCCGGCCAGCACCAGCTTACAGTCCGTGTCGGTGCGCCGGAAGGCGTCTATGAGATAATGGACTCCCTTTTCCTGGTCCAGCCGGGCCAGAAGCAGGATGTAGCCGTCCTTTTCCAGGCCGAACTTTTGCCTGATGATATCCGGCGGGCAGGGCTCCACGGGAGTGACGGCGTTCCTGATGATCACCGTTTCCCTGCCGTATTTGTTGCGAAAATATTCCTCGGCCTCCTCCGACAGTACTATGACTTCGTCGGCGTATCGGGCCAGCATCCTTTCTGCCAGCAGGAGATACCCGGAGGCAAACCTGTTCCAGCGGCCGATGCCCCAGTTGAGCCCGTGGACCGTGGACACGGTCTTTTTGCCCAGGAAGTGGGGCACTATGAGCATCAGCGAGGGACCTATGGCGTGGTAGTGATACACGTCATAGCCCTTGCCTATGGCGCAAAAGGTGGCCGTGATGCTGTAGAGCAGGGCGTTCAGGCTCTTCTTGGGAGACGTGGAGCAGCGATAGACCTCTACGCCTTCCTCGGTGTAGTGATTGGAGCCCTTGCGCTTGCCCCTGTTGAACACGGTGACGGAGTGGCCCATGCGCGCCAGCCGGGTGGCCAGCTCATATACCACTACCTCCACGCCGCCTGCTCTGGACGGAAAATCCTTGTGTCCTATCATGGCGATCTTCATTGTCAGCAGCCGTCCTTGTTAAGCATGAGGACGAGAGTCTTGAAGATGAGACTCAGGTCCAGAAATACAGTGCGGGTCTTGATGTACTGGATGTCCATCTCGATCCACTCGTCAAAGGGTACGTCGTTCCGGGAGGGGGTGGTCTGCCAGATACTGGTGAGACCCGGAGTGACCACCAGCTTCAGCTTCTGGTAGTCGTCAAACTGCTCCACCTCGGCGGGGAGAGGGGGTCTGGGACCCACCACGCTCATGTCTCCCTTCAGCACGTTGAAGAATTGGGGCAGCTCGTCCAGGCTGAACTTCCTCAGGATACGGCCCACCGGCGTGATGCGGGGGTCGTTCTTGATCTTGAAGGCGGGGCCGTCGGCCTCATTCTGAGCCATGAGCTCCTTCTGGAGAGCCTCGGCGTTCACCACCATGCTGCGAAACTTGTACATAAAAAATTCCTGCCCGTGGCGCCCTATGCGCCTCTGCTTGAAGATGGGCCCTCCGTGAGGGTCCGTCAGCACTATGAGCAGAGCGATGACTATCAGCAGCGGAGATGTGATAAGTATTGCAAATATGGAAAAGACGACGTCAAAGGCCCTCTTCCTGAGCCAAAAGTTCTTCTTGCGGGTGCGGAAGAGCTCATCCATCCTTTCACGGGTCCGCTGGTCGACCTTGCTGTAGTCCATGAAATTGGATTTCTGCTTTTTCATTCGATATCCTTAGAATAGTTCCTTGATTTCGTAGTACCTAAAAAATAAAATAGCCCGCTGCTCCTTTTCCTCCTTGTGACGGAATAGTGCAGCTGGCTGCCAAAAGATTCAGGCCCTGTAGCTTTGCGTCACCGCCTTTCGACGGCTTTGCCTTTCTTGCACTATTGATTATACTCTCTCCGAAGCTGTTTGTCAAGATATTCTCTCAACAGAATCGATTTTTTTGATTTTACCTCCTGCAGCCCAAAAAGCATGGCGTCAGGGCCGGGCCCCCGGGACTGACGCTTTGGCGTGACGCCTCTCAAAAGCGTATGTTATAATGATGTTGAAGAACAATGAGGAGTAATGCATGAAACAGCTTTTCGTCCTGCCGGAGGGCAAGCCGGCGCTGCCCGTCGGGAAGGCCGGGGAAAACAAGGTCAGCTGCGAGGCGGATCCCGGCAACAACACGGAGCCGGTCTTCACCCCCAAGTTCAAATACCGGGACCCCAAAGACGCGGGCTCGTCGGACGACCGCCGGACAGGCATAGGCCTTCGGGAGGTCAGGGTGACGGGCGGCCCCCGGGCCAGGCTCTTTTCCGCCAACGACATGGCATACGCGGAATAAAAGACCTGCTGAGACGCCCCGGGTTTTTGACGTTTTTTTGCGCCGCGACCCGGGGTATATGCTATAATGATACTGAGAAAATACTTTAGAATAGGAGTATATGGTGAAAAAACTATTGCTTTCCCTGCTCGTCATACTGAGCGTTTCGGCGGTATTTGCCGCCGGGTCCGACTTCAACGTCATGGACTACGGAGCCAAGGCCGACGGCGCCACCGACTGCACCGAGGCCTTCCAGAAGGCTCTGGACGCCGCCTTTGCCATCGGCGGCGGCAACGTGTACGTTCCCACCGGTGATTATGCCTTTCAGGGCACCCTGAAGGTCAAGTCCGGCGTGTTTCTCGTGGGCACCCATCAGGCGCCTCCCGCCAACCGCAACGACCATATCGCCGCCCAGAACAAGACCTACAACGGCTCCGCCCTCAAGGTCTATGCCGGCAAGAACGACCCTGACAGCGACGCCTTTATCACTATGGAAGGATCCAACTGCGGCGTGAAGGGCCTCATCATCTCCTATCCCGAGTGGGCTCAGGAGACGGTGCCTCCCATCCCTTATCCTCCCTGCATCGCCGGCTACGTGGGCGACAACCAGAACGTCATCGACTGCCAGCTGGTGAACCCCTACGAGGGCATCAAGCTGGTGGGCGTGGGCCGCAGCTACATCCGCAACGTGTACGGCTACCCCATCAAGAGAGGCCTCTACATAGACAAGTGCTTCGACATCAGCCGTGTGGAGAACTGCCACTTCTGGCCCTTCGGAGTGGCCTACAACCAGACCGAAAAATACTGCGAGTGGATCAACAAGAACGGCGTGGCCTTTGAGTTTGCCCGCACCGACTGGCAGTACGTGGCCAACTGCTTCTGCTTCGGCTACGGCGCCGGCTACAAGTTCAGCCAGTCCGACGCCGGCAGCTGCAACGGCAACTTCCTGGGTCTGGGAGCCGACTGCTGCACCAACTCCGTGCTGGTAGAGGCCTGCCAGGGACCGGGCCTGCTCATCACCAACGGCGAATTCGTGGGCCGCTGGTCCTCCACCGATTCCTGCCCGGTGAACATCCTGAAGTCCGCCGCCGGCAAGGTGAGCCTGATGAACTGCTCCTTCTGGGGCCCCATCAACACCTGCATCCGCACCGCCAGCCCCGACGGTCTGCTGTCGGTCATAGGCTGCCACTTCGAGAGCTGGAACACCACCGCCATCGAGATGAACGGCGGCAACGGCATCATCCAGGGCAACACCTTCAACGAAAAGGTGCCCCAGATAGTCCTGAACAGACAGACCAAGACCGCCATAGTGTCCGGCAATATGTGCCCCACGGGCATCCGCATAGACAACAAGATAGGCGACCGGGCCCAGATCTCCCTGAACAGCCCCGGGCTGCCCGACAAGATGACCGCCGAGCAGCAGAAGAACTACAAGATCGACGTGGGGGCTTCTCACGAGAGCATGTATTTCACCAACTGGTATCCAGGCGAAGCCGCCGGCGAGTTCAAGACCGGGGGCACCAAGCGCTGGGCCATGAAGGGCGAAAAGATCACCCTGCCCGTGAACAAGAACACCCGCTACACCGTCACCTTTGATATGTACGTCCCGTCCATGGCCTGGGAAGAGGGCTGCGGCATGATGCTGGGGGGCAAGCTGGTGCTGCCCGTCAAGAAGGCCGGGGAAAACAACGTGTACTGCGTGGTGAATTCCGGCAACAACACGGAGCTGGTCTTCACCCCCAAGTTCAAGTACTGGAACCCCAAGGACACGGGCTCCGCGGACGACCGCTGGATAGGCATAGGCCTCCGGGAGATCAGGGTGATCTCCGACTC
>JAFZNQ010000078.1 GCA_017552965.1 Abditibacteriota bacterium
GTACGGGCAAATGGGGTCCCGCCCGAATTACACCCCGGCGAAACCTTTTTCGCCGGGGACCCCGATCCCTTCCCCAAAACGGCCAAACGCCGGTGGCGTTTGATATATTGCCGTGTTGGCCGGGATGACTCGGGGTGCTGGCGCCGAGATGACGTCTGTATTTGACCGTCGTTGCTGCAGCTGCGCAGCCTCCTTGTCCCGTCTATGCCAAACGTCACTTCGGCGGCGGGGGCGCTTGCGCCATCGCCGGTAAGAAGTCCCCTTCAAAAGAACCGCGAGCCACGGCCACGGACCAAGCCGGGGTGGGACAAAACATAACTTTTCTCCGGCGGCAGGCAGACCGCTGTTCCCGGGCCTTTCCGACAGTTTGAAGGGGATATCTTACCGGTTTTGCCTGACGTCAAAACCGCCGATATGACGTCTGAATTGGCCGCCGGGATGACTCGGGGTGTTGGCGCCGGGATGACGTCTGTATTTGACCGCCGTTTCTGCCGCGGCGGTAATTCGGGGGGGCACTTGTTATTTTTGCCGAAAGAGGGTATCATAATAATGGAGACTGATTTGCGGAGTGATAATATGAAGAAATACTTACTTTTTTTGATAGCCCTGCTGGCGGCGGCCGTCCTGGCCGGCTGCGGCGGTGACAGTACCGACGATTCCAAGGCCAGGGAGACCATGCGCCATCTGAAGAAAACCGACCGGGTCACCATGAAGGAGCAGGATGTGGAGGAAGGAGCCACCTACGTCTATACCTTCAACACCATCGACATATTCATCGAAGGCTCCGACCGCTCCATACGCTGCGAGGTGGAGGGCGCCGTCCCCGTTTTCACCGAGCTCAACGCCGCTCCGGAGGACTGGAACTATTTCAAGACGGTGCAGCTGGATGACGGCAGCATCTGCGACGTAGGCGGCGTGCTGGAAGGGGACACCCTGACCATGGAATACATGGATCTGCTGTGTCCCGGCGAGCTGGAGATAGGCGACGTATGGGAGAGCAACGGCACCACCTACGTGGTGAAGGAGTATCAGTACGTGTGCGACGATTCCAGCGACGCCTTTGGAGCTTTTTTGGTGGAGAGCACCGGCGCCCTCGAGAGCAAGGTGTGGTGGGCTGCCAAGGAGATAGGCTTCCCCGTGAAGTGCATCTACCCGGGCAGATCCATCAGGATATCCAAGTTCGAGGACGACATCTGACAGACCTGCGCGGCAGGCCGGATCATTCCGGCCTGTTTTTTTTGCGTCCGAAGAGCCCCGCTATGGCCAGCGTCAGAGCGGCCAGAGGGTGGGGCAGGAGGAGCAGCATCACCAGAGCGTTGTCCGCGGGAAAGAGCCTCAGGAAAAAGTTGGACACGAACACCGCCTGCAATATGAATATGCCCAGTCCGTAGAGCATCATGAGGGCGCGGATACGGCGGACCCGGGCAAAGGCCAGGAGGGCGCACACCAGGGCGGGCAGAGCTCCGGCGAGACCCAGGAGCAGGGGGTTCATTCGGATGATGGTGAGAAAGATGACGAATACCGCCAGATACAGTATGAGTACGAGCTTGTCGGGTTTCATGATATTTCCTCTATTATTACTTCCGCAAAGGCGATGCGCCGGGTGTGGCTCATGGTGAGGTGCACTCTGCAGCCCTCCAGAGCGCGGGCTGCGTCCCCCGACAGCGCCAGAGACGGGGCTCCGGCGGGACCGTTCACCACCCGGACCTCGTGCCATTTCTGGGGGGAGCCGCAGGCCTTGGCAAAGGCTTCCTTGGCGCAGAAACGGGCGGTCAGATGCTGGGCCGGGTCGGGGCGGGACATGGCGTAGGCCACCTCCTCCGGGAGAAAGCATCTGGACAAAAAGGCTTCGGACTCCATCCTGCTGCGGATGCGGTCCACCTCCTCTATGTCCGCGCCTATGCCTCTAATCATTGCTTGCCTGGCTGTTCAGCCTGTCTATGAGGGCTTCCTTTTCCTTGACAAACAGGTTCATAAAGGCCTTCTTGGTCTTGGCCACCTTGACGCATTTGATGATGACCGGATTGGTGTCGGTCTTGATCCTGGCGTCAAAGTCGGAGATGAGCTCTCTCAGCTGCTCCTCCTCGATGGTGTAGAGCAGCTCGTCGTGGCGGGTGCCGCATTTCATAAGGTCGATGGCCGGGAATATGCGTCTTTCTGCCAGGCTCCTGTCCAAAATGAGCTCCATATTGCCCGTGGCCTTGAATTCCTCGAATATGGCGTCGTCCATCTTGCTGCCCGTGTCCACCAGGGCCGTGGCTATGATGGTCAGGCTGCCGCCGTTTTCTATGTTTCTGGCCGCTCCGATGAACTTTTTGGGCCTGTAGAGGGCGGCGGGGTCGATGCCGCCGGACAGCGTGCGTCCGCTGGGAACGACGGTGATATTGGAGGAGCGGGTGAGACGGGTCAGGGAGTCCAGCAGTATGATGACGTCCCGGCCGCTCTCTGTGTAGCGCTTGGATTTGTTCAGCACCTGCTCGGCCACCCACATATGGTTTTCGGGGGTCTCGTCAAAGGTGGAGGCCACCACTATGACGTTGTCCGGGTTTTTCACGTTGATGACGCTGCGCTTGATGTCTGTGACTTCCTCGGGCCTTTCGTCTATGAGCAGTATGATGAGGATGCTGTCCGGGTAATTGGTGGCGAAGGAGTTGGCCATGTCCTTCAGCAGGGTGGTCTTGCCCGCCTTTGGAGGCGCCACTATGAGGCCTCTCTGGCCCTTGCCTATGGGGGCAAACAGGTCTATGAGCCTGAGTGAAGCGTCGCTGATGAGCCTGTCGCAGTCGTCCTTGGCCAGCTCCATCTCGTAGCGGGTGTCCGGATATACGGCCACCAGCTCCTCAAAGGGCTTGCGGGTCTGCTTTTGCAGCTCCGGGTCCAGGCCGTTCACCTGCTCTATCTTCAGCAGTGAACGGTGCCGCTCGTTTTCCTTGGGCTGACGGACCACGCCGGTGACCGTGTCCCCGTCCATGAGGCCGAAGAGCTTGATCTGGGAGGCGCTGACGTAGGTGTCGGTGATGTCCTTGACGAAATTGTGTCTCAGAAAACCCCGGATGTTGCCCTGGGCGTCCCGGATGATCTCCAGGATGCCCGTGTCCTTGAAGAAACCGCTCTGCTTGGAATAAGCCTCGGTGATCTCTCCCTTCAGCTCCGCCCGGTCCTTGCCCGCCGGGTCTATCTTCAGCTGCTTTGCCCTCTCCTTGAGCTCTTCGTAGCTCATGGTGTCCAGCTCCTGCAGCCTGAGGAAGTTCTGGGTGTTCTGCGGCGTGTCCGCCGCGGTGCCGTTTGCGTCGTTTTTCAGCATGGGTCACGCATCCTTTGTTATGGCTCTATGCGCCATACGTCCCTCAGCTCTCTGTAGCTGCCGTCCAGGTCCAGACCGTAGCCGCAGACGAAGCCGTCTTTGATGGCAAAGCCTGCATAGTCGGGCTCATATTTCCCTTCGCGGTAGAGCAGTGAAAAGATCTTGATCTCGGAGGGATTCAGCTTGGCCAGCTCTTGAGAGACGGTGGTCACCGTGAGGCCCGTGTCAACTATGTCCTCCACCAGTATCACGGGCTTGCCCGCTATGTCCTCGGTCAGGTCCAGGGACCCGGTGACCCGGCCGGTGCTCTCGGTGCCCTTGTAAGAGTTGAAGCTGACAAAGTCGATCCTGACGGGTATCTTGAGCAATCTGACCAGGTCTGCCGTGACCATAAAGGCTCCCTTCAGATTGCAGATGATGACTACCTCCCGGCCCGCATAGTCCCGGTTTATGGCGCTGGACAGCTCTACCAGCTTCATCTGGATCTTCCTATTGGATAACAGTTTCTTTTTCATGACAGATGGGGCGAATGCCCCTGTATTCCTCCGTGTATTATTCTGTGGTGACAGGCTTGATGGTCCTGATATGCAGCTCCTTCAGCTGGTCTGCGTCCACTTCCGAAGGAGCGTCGGTCATGGGATCCACCGCCGTGGCGGTCTTGGGGAAGGCCATGACGTCTCTGATGTTGTCGTCGTCCGCGAGGAGCATGATGAGCCTGTCTATGCCGGGGGCTATGCCGCCGTGAGGGGGAGCCCCGTATTCAAAGGCGTCCAGCATGTGTCCGAACCGGGCGCGTATATCCTCGTCCTTGTAATTCATGAGCGAAAAGACCTTGTTCTGTATGTCTCTTCTGTGGATCCTGATGGAGCCGGAAGCGCACTCGCTGCCGTTGCAGACGAAGTCAAAGGCCTGAGCCCTGATCTTGCCGGGGTCCGTGTCCAGGAGAGGCAGGTCTTCCTCGTAGGGCATGGTAAAGGGATGATGGGTGGCGTCCCAGCGGTTTTCCTCTTCCTTCCATTCGTACATGGGGAAGTCCAGCACCCAGGCAAAGGCCAGATAACGGTCGTCCCGCAGGTTCAGCCTGTCGCCCATTTCCAGACGAATGGCCGAGAGAGCGGCCGCCACTATTTTGGGCTTGTCCGCCACTATGAGTATGAGGTCGCCGGGCTTGGCTCCGAAGGCGCCGATGATGGCGCTCATCTCCTCATCGGAGAAGAACTTGGCTATGGGCGACTTCACAGTGCCGTCCTCGTTCACTATGATGGTGGCGAGACCCTTGGCTCCCAGCTTTTTGGCCTTTTCCGTCAGGACGTCCAGGTCCTTCCGGGAATAGCCGCCGCAGCCCGGAGCGCAGATGCCCTTGATCTCGGGAGCCTCCGCAAACACCTTGAAGCCGGAGGCGTTGCCTATACCGGTGATATTGACGAATTCCATGCCAAAGCGCAGGTCCGGCTTGTCCGAGCCGTATTTGTCCATGGCCTCGGCGTAGGTGATCCTGGGGATAGGGCGGAACATGACCTGCTTGTCGGAGAGGGTGTCCACTATCTTCAGCATCAGCTCGTCCACCAGGTCAAAGATCATCTCCTGCTTGCAGAAGGACATCTCTATATCCAGCTGGGTGAATTCGGGCTGCCGGTCCGCTCTGGGGTCTTCGTCCCTGAAGCATTTGGCTATCTGGAAATACTTGTCCAGACCCGCCACCATCAGGAGCTGCTTCAGCTGCTGAGGGCTCTGGGGCAGGGCGTAAAAGGTGCCGGGATAGAGCCTGGAGGGGACCAGAAAGTCTCTGGCGCCCTCGGGGGTGGACTTGATGAGGATGGGAGTCTCCACCTCCAAAAAGCCCTTGCTGTCCATATAGTCCCGGATGAGCTTCACTACCTTGTGGCGCAGTATGAGCCTTTTTTGCATCTCGGGGCGCCGCAGGTCCAGATATCTGTATTTGAGACGGATCATCTCGTCGGTGGTGATGCCGTCCTGGATGGGGAAGGGAGGCGTCTTGGCCGTGTTGAGTATGGTCATGGCCTCTATGTGGACCTCGGTCTCGCCCGTGGGGATATTGGGGTTCACGGTCCCTTCCGGCCTGGCAGCTACCAGACCCTCTATCTCCACCACGAATTCGCTCCTGACCGTTTCGGCCTGTCTGAACAGCTCCGGCTGCTTCTGAGGGTCGATGACGCACTGCACGATGCCTTCCCGGTCCCTGACGTCCAAAAAGATCAGGCCGCCGTGGTCGCGGCTCCTTTGGACCCAGCCCTGGATGATAACTGTCTGTCCTATGTAGTCAGAGGTGATCTGACCGCAATATACGGTGCGTGTCTGCATGTTGTGCTCCAAAAAAATTAGTGTTGAGATCTGGCTTGTATATATCCGGCAAGCCGGTCAAAATCCTGAGTGTCCTGAACGCCTGTCTGCATGTCCTTTACGGCGGCCTGTCCGGAGGCTATCTCGTTGTCGCCTATGATGACGGCGAACCGGGCGTTCATTTTGCCCGCCGTCTTCATCTGGGCCTTGATGCTCCTGCCGGTAAAGTCGGTCTCTGCGCGCACTCCCGCCTCTCTCAGGCTGTGGGCCAGCATGAGACAGGTCTTCTGGGCGCTGTCGCCTGCCGCCACCATATACACCTGAGGCTCGTCGGACACGGGAAGGCTGACTCCCATGGCCTCCAGAGTCAGGATGAGCCGCTCCAGGCCTATGCCAAAGCCGATGGCGGGGGTGGGCGCGTGGCCCAGCTCGCTGATCAGATCGTCGTATCTGCCGCCGCCTCCTATGGCGTTCTGAGCTCCCAGACCACCCGAGACGAATTCAAAGGCGGTCTTGGTGTAGTAGTCAAAGCCCCGGACCAGATTTTTGTCTATGGTGTAGGCTATGCCCAGCCCGTCCAGAGCCTCCCGGAGCCCCGCAAAGTGCTCCCGGCAGCCGTCGCACAGATAGTCGGTGAGGGCAGGGGCGCCGGCCAGGGCCTTTTGGCAGCCCGGCTCCTTGCAGTCCAGCATCCTGAGGGGGTTGCGCTCATATCTGCCGCGGCACACGGGGCACAGCTCGTCGAGACGCTCCCCCGCATAGGCGGTCAGGGCCTCCCTGTAGCGGGGACGGCACTCCGGGCAGCCTATGGAGTTGAGCTTCAGAACGTATTCGCTGACGCCCACGGCCCGGAGAAAGCCCGCGGCCAGGGAAATGACCTCGGCGTCGGCGCGGGGAGACTCCTGTCCCACGCACTCCACTCCCAGCTGAGTGTGCTCTCTGTAGCGGCCGGCCTGAGGCCTTTCGTAGCGGAACAGGCGGGCTATATAATACATTTTGGCAAAGGGCAATACGCTCTGCAGGTTGTGCTCCACAAAGGCCCTCATGGAAGGGGCCGTGCCCTCCGGGCGGAGAGTGAGGCTGCGGCCGGAGCGGGATTCGAAGGAATACATCTCCTTGGTGACCACGTCAGTGGTCTCTCCCAGATTTCTGGTGAAGAGCTCGGTGTGCTCGAAGGTGGGAGTCCTGATCTCCGAGAAGCCGCACCTTCTGCAGGTCTCCCTGAATACGCCTTCTATATACTGCCATTTGCAGCTTTCCGTGGGAAGGACGTCCATTGTGCCGCGGGGAGCTTTGTATTCCGGCATGATAATCTCCTTGAGATACGTGAGAGTGATTGTGTTTGTCAGGGTCGGGTATAACTACTATAGATTATACCCTATATGCAAAAAAAAAGCAAACTTTTATGAAGAGGGGGAAAAAGGGGCGCTTGTCCCGTCCAACATCAACGTCACTTCGGCGGCGAGGGCTTTTGTCCCGTCCAGGCTTAACGTCACTTCGGCGGCGAGGGCGCTTGTCCCGTCCAACATCAACGTCATTTCGGCGCCTCAGCAAGAGGCGGTAAGAAATCCCCTGTCACGAAGCCGCGAGCGTCCGTTACGGACCAGGCCCGACGGGACAAAGGGCTGTTGTTTCCGGCGGCGCAGCCTCATTGTCCCGTCCAACATCAACGTCATTTCGGCGCCTCTGCAAGAGGCGGTAAGAAATCTCCTCCGAAAGAACCGCGAGTGTCGGTCACGAACCGGCCCAACGGGACAAAACATACTTA
>JAFZNQ010000079.1 GCA_017552965.1 Abditibacteriota bacterium
CCTCGGGGATGTTCTGCTCCACCTTGCCCACCAGGTCGGCGCCCACGTCGGCAGCCTTGGTGTATATACCGCCGCCGATCCTCATAAAGAGGGCGGCCAGACATCCGCCGAAGCCGAAGCCCACCAGCACCTTCATACTCTCTTCACGGAAGATGAGGAACAGGATGCAGGCGCCCAGAAGGCCCAGGCCTACGGTGGCCATACCGGACACGGCGCCGGAGCGGAAGGCTACGTACAGAGCCTTTTTGTAGCTGGTCAGGGCGGCGTTGGCCACGCGGCAGTTGGCCTTGACAGCCATCATCATACCGATGAGGCCCGCGGTGTAGGAGCAGGCTACGCCCAGCACAAAGGCTATGGCTACGCCCACGTACAGGGGTATGGCCACGTTGAAATCGGAATGATTGTACAGCGCGTTGCCCCTATACAGGAACAGCATGCCGATGGCTATGAGCAGCACGAACCAGATCATGGTCTTCGCCTGCTTCATGAGGTAGGCGTTGGCTCCCTCCCGGACGGCGTTGGATACGTTCTGCATACCCACCGAACCCGGGTCCTCCTTGGACAGGGAAGCGAACCAGGAAATGGCAAAGATAATGCCTATGACCGCGCTGATGAACACGATCCAGATAGACGGCACCATCCAGCTGAACTCGTCGAATGCCGGCAGTGTAATGGCTTCGCTGGCAAAAGCGGCTGACGGCAGCAGGCCGGCCATTACGACTCCTGCCAGAAACATAAGTTTTTTTGACAGTGTGCGCATTTGCACCCTCCTTGAAAAATAAAGCAAACAGAGCGCCCCCGCCCCTATCGTGGGGACAGGCATAACACTCATATTAGAGTATACTATATTGCGGCGGGTTTTGCAAGAAGAGCTCCGCAGCCCCGCCGAAAAAATCACCGAAAGTCCTCGTAGCTGTCTCTGAGGGTATATACCCTCAGCCGGGAGAGTATCTCCTCCTCCGTCAGCCCGTCCGGGTCCTTCACCTCAAAGAGCCGCTCCCCGCCGGGCAGCAGCGTCACGAAGTTGGCGTCCGTCCGCAGGTTTGTCCCCGGAACGTGGACGTAGGCCCAGAAAGCCGGCAGGTCCGAAGTGACGGCCAGCCTGCCCTCCCGGAACTCCGCCGTGATGCCGGGCCGCCCGGGCTCAAAGTGCTGAGGCGGGACGAAAAGCACCGTCTGCAGGCTCCCGGCGCCGGCAAGGCCGGCGGTGAAGAAACGGCTGCGGCGGGCGTCCCCCTCCAGCATCTCCCCGAAGTCTTTGTCAAATATGCACCGGGAGGTCATGGGCTCCGCCTCTCCTTCCACTGTCCGGCTCCACAAAAGGCGGCCATCGGTGTCCCACAGACCGAGCTCCGCGGTCCGGACCGCCTTGTCTGCGGTGTCGTTGGTGAGGTGCACCCTGACCCGGGTCCCCTCCTCCTCCGCGCTCAGCAGCACCGGCGCAAAGAACTCCTTCATGTGATACATCAGGGCCTTCCAGCGGCCCCCGTATTCCATGGCGGCGCCGCTGATGACCGGGGCGCAGTCGTTGAGCTGCCACACCAGGGCCCCCATACACCGGCGGTCGTTCATATTCCGGCGCCAGTGCTCCACGCCGCACTTCATGGCCTCGGCATGGACCAGCTGGGAAACGTACACGAAGGCCTCGAAGTCCCGGGGCATGCGGAAATAGGCGCCCACGTAATACATCAGGTCCTGATCGCCGCACAGGTCCTTCTGGAGCACGTGCATGACCCGGGAAAACACCTGCCGGTCCTCCGGCAGGGACACCCGGCGCACCAGCTCCAGAGAGGGCCAGGACTGGAGGCCGAACTCGCTCATAAAGCGGGGATAGAGGGTCCTGTAGAACGCGTAAGGCTTGCGGCCGTGCCACACGTCCCAGTAGTGCATGTCTCCGGAGGTCTCCGAGTTGGGGTCTCCCCCCTCGTCGTCAAAGGGAGAGGCGGGCAGATAGGTCCGGGTGGGGTCCTCCCGGGCGCACAGGTCCTTCAGCAGGTGATAAAACAGCTCCCTGTAGTCCCGGCGGCATTCCTCATTGGTCTCCCGGGTGGGCCAGGAGCCCCCCGCCAAAAACATTTCCAGCTCGTTGTTGCCGCACCACAGGGCCACGCAGGGGTGATGCTGCAGCCGGCGCACGTTGTCCCGGGCTTCGGCGGCGTATTCCTCCCGCAGCTCCTCAGTCATGGGATAGTGGCAGCAGGCATACATGAAGTCCTGCCACACCAGTATGCCCAGCCGGTCGCACAGGTCGTAAAACACGTCCTTTTCGTAGTAGGCGCCGCCCCAGGCCCGCAGGGTGTTCACGTGGCATTCCGCCGCGGAGGACAGGAGCCGGGCGTAGTCCTCCTCCCCCAGGCGGGAGGGGAACTGGTCCGCGGGCACCCAGTCGGCGCCCTTGGCAAAGAGGGGCCGGCCGTTGACCCGCAGGTAAAAGCTGACGCCCCACCGGTCCTTGTCTCTCACCACCTCCACCTGCCTCAGGCCCACGGATATCTCACGGTCAGCCAGCAGCCTGCCTGCCATCTCCGCCCGGACCCTCAGCCTGTAGAGGGGCTGCGGGCCCATGCCCGCCGGATACCACAGCTCGGGAGCAGACAATTCAAAGACTGCCCGGGCCCCGGTCATCTCCTTTTCCTCCAGCAGCTCCCCGCCGGGGGCGAAAAGGGAGGCGGTCAGGGCCGCTCCCGGGGCAAATTCGTCACAGAAGACCCGGGCCTCCAGCCGGCAGCTGCCGTAGTCCGGGGCAAATTCGGTCCGGACGAAGACGTCCCCCAGCCGGACCGCTTCATAGGCCGACAGGCGTATGTCCTGCCAGATGCCCATGGTGGGCAGCTGGGGAGCCCAGTCCCAGCCGGACTGATACACCGCCTTTCTCAGCTGCTCGCTGCCGGGCAGGGAAAAGGACAGATTGGCCCCCCTGTTTTCCCCGGCATGCCGCCGGCAGTATTCGGCGGAGGAAGCGATGTATATCTCTATCTCGTTGGTCCCGGGCCGCAGCAGCTCCGTCACGTCAAAGGCGTAGCGGCGGAACATGTTTTTGGTCTCCGCCACCCGCTGCCCGTTCAGGGTGATGCGGCACAGGGTGTCCAGGCCGTCGCACTCCAGCAGCGCCCGGCCGGCGCGGCAAAAGTCCTCCGGCGCCTCAAAGGAGCGGCTGTAGATATAGTCCTCTCCATAGACCCGGGCGTCCCGGGTGACGTTGTCTCTGTAGAAGGGGTCGCCTATGAGCCCCGCCGCCGTCAGGTCCGTGTGCACGCAGCCGGGCACGGTGGCGGGAGCTTCGGTCCTGCCGTCTGCGGAGCGCAGGCGCCAGGGGCCGGCAAGGGATATGGTCTTCACGGCAGCGTCCTCCGTCTATGACCTGAAGCTGTGGGCCAGGTCGAATATCTTCAGCCGCGCGGCTATGTCCTCAAAGGAGAGCCCGCCGGTCTCCGCCGCTCCGATGCGATAGACCCGGCCCGGCAGCATGGTGAGATAGTTGTCCTCAAATCTCACGGCGCTGTCCGGCGCCTGCAGGCACACGAAAAAGGCGGGCAGGTCCGTCTCCACCGTCAGGCAGTCATCCCAGGCCCGGACGGTAAAGGAGGGCTCCGCCAGCTCCATGTATTTGGCCGGGGCAAAGAACACGGACTTGTCCTTCTCCCCCTTGATGCGGGCGGTAAAGAAGACCCTGTATCTGCCGTCTCCCTCCAGGTATTCCGACATATCCTCCCGGGCGGCCTCCCGGCTGGAAAAGGCGGGAGCTTCGGCAGTGATCTCTTTTTCAAACAGCAGCCCGCCGTCGGCGGACCGGGCGGAGCAGACTATGGTCCGGGTCACGGGCTCCGCCGTGTCGTTGGTGAGGCTCAGGGTCACCGAGGACTCCGTCTCCTCCAGGCTCAGCAGCACCGGGGCAAAGAAATCCCGGGCCATGTAGTGGCAGGCCTTCCAGCGGCCCCCGTATTCCAGGGAGGCCCAGCTGGACACGGGCCAGCAGTCGTTCAGCTGCCAGTAGAGGGCCCCCATGCAGCGGAAGCCGTTCCTGTGGCGGCGCCAGTGCTCCGTGCCGTAGCGCATGGCCTCGCCGTGGAGGAGCTGGCTGATGTAGATGTAGTTCTCAAAATCCCGGGGCAGCTTGTAGTTCTTGCTGATGTAGTAGATGATGGCCTCGTCCCCGGTCTTGTTTTTCTGGTGGCAGTTCATGATGCGGGAAAAGATCACCCTGTCCTCCTCCAGAGTCACCGGCTTCAGGGTCTCCAGAGACGGCAGGGACTGGAAGCCGAACTCGCTCATGAAGCGGGGGAAGTGCTTGCGGTATTCGGTGAAGGGCTTGCGGCCGTGCCACACCTCCCAGTAGTGGGAATCCCCGGAGGCCTCCCCGTTGGGGTCCTCGAATATCCTCTCGGAAAAAGGCGAGGCCGGCACGTAGGTCCGGGAGGGGTCCTCCTCAGCCGTGATGCCCGCCAGCAGCCCGTAGTAGAGCTCCTCGAATTCCTTTTTGGACCTTTCCAGGCAGTCCGGGCCGGGCCAGCCCCCGGACAGCTGCCATTCCAGCTCGTTGTTGCCGCACCACAGGGCTATACAGGGGTGATGCTGCAGCCGGCGCAGGTTGTCCCGGGCCTCGGCGGCGTATTCCTCCCGCAGCTCATCGGTCATGGGATAGTGGGAGCAGGCAAACATAAAGTCGTGCCAGAGGAGCAGGCCCAGCTCGTCGCACAGGTCGTAAAAGACGTCGGCCTCGTAGAGCCCGCCGCCCCAGATGCGCAGGGAGTTCATGTTGGCCTCCGCGGCGCTCCGCAGCACCCGGGCGTAGTCCTCCCGGGTCACCCGCGAGGGAAACTGGTCGCAGGGTATATAGTCGGCGCCCTTGGCAAACACCGGGGCTCCGTTGACTCTGAAATAGAAGGTGCGGCCCCAGGCGTCCCTGTCCTGCACCACCTCCAGCCGGCGGATGCCCACCCGGACCGTCTTTTCGCTCTCCGGCTCCCCGCCGGCTATGGCCTGCGCGGTGACGGAATACAGGGGCTGCTCTCCCAGGCCCGCAGGCTGCCACAGGGCAGGCTGCTCCACGCAAAAGGACACCCGGGTCTCGCCGGGCCCCAGGATGCGGAAGTCCAGAGCAGAGCCCTCGGGGGAGAACAGAGTGACGGAATAGCTGCCCTCGCCGGAGTATTCCTCCGTGAGCAGCTCCAGGTCCAGCAGGGCGTGCCTGTAGTCCGCAGACACAGTCTGAAACACCTTCACGTCCGTGATGCGGCCAAAGGAATAGGCCCCCAGGCCTATGGAGCGCCAGATGCCCATGGTGGGGATCTGAGGGCCCCAGTCCCAGCCGGCCTGACAGTGGCACTTGCGGAGCTGTTCGCTGCCGGGCAGGGAATCCCCGGCGGTGTGGCCGTTGTCCCGGCCCGCATGCTCCTCAAAGTATTTGCCCGGGGAGGCTATGTCTATCCGGAGCTCGTTGTCCCCCGCCCTCACCAGACGCGTCACGTCAAAGGCGTAGCGGCGGAACATATTCTTGGTCTCCGCCACCTGCTGCCCGTTCAGGTATATGCGGCACAGGGTGTCCAGGCCGTCGCATTCCAGCAGCAGGGTCTTGCCCTCGGGCACGGAGTCCAGGGTAAAATGGCGGGACCAGGAAAAGTCGCACATATACACCCATTTGTCCCTGTATTCGTTGTCCCGGTAAAAGGGGTCGTCTATGATGCCCGCGGACATCAGGTCCGTGTGGACGCAGCCAGGCACGGTGGCGGGGATGCATATATCCCCCTCCGGCAGGGGCGAGGCGGAACGGAGGGTCCACTCTCCGTCCAGGGATAGATAGTTATTCATCGGCTTCCTCTTCGGGCACCGGCAGGGTGACGTAGCCCTCGGTGGCGTTGTCTCTCGGGATGATCCTGCAGGGGTTGCCCATCACTATGGAATGGGAGGGCACGTCGCAGTTGACGTAGGAATTGGGGGCGATCAACACGTCGTCGCCTATGTGTATCCGGCCCACCACCACGGCGCCGGGGCCTACCCACACCCGGTTGCCCAGGATGGGAGCGCCCTTTCTCTTGCCCCTGTTCTCCTGGCCTATGGCCACGAACTGGTGCAGGGTCACGTTGTCTCCCAGCTCCGCGGCGGCGTTGACTCCGGCGCCGAAGGCGTGGATCATGCAAAGGCCCCTGCCTATCTTGCCCTCAGGCCATATGAGCATATGCTGCTGACGGCGCAAAAGGCTGAACAGGGCGCTGTAGAACTTCCTCTCCAGCGGGTTTTTGGAATACTGGGCCTTGCGCAGCGAAATATGAAACAGTCTGAGCCAGGGGGTCAGGACCTCGTAGCGGGACAGGTCCTCTTTGATAAGCTTGTTGATATTCATGTCTTGTCCTTTTTGACGGTGTTTACAGTAATATTGTAGCACGGATGGACCCCGTTGGGAAGATAAGGAGCAGATTTTGTGTTATAATTAATATACACATTACAGCTTAAGCGAGGTCACCCCATGAAATTATTGCTTCTCTCTGCCCTGCTCCTGCTGACAGCGGCCCTCTGGGCCGCCCCGGCCCGGACCCCGGAGTTCATCCTGGACTTTGAGGGCTGCGCCGTCTCGGACGCCTTTGACAACTCCCGCGACGGCATGAGCGTCAGCTACGTGAATCCGGACTGCCGGCACCGGGTGGCGGACACCCCCTCCGGCAAGGCCCTCATAGCCCGCAAGACCGACCTGCGGTACTGGGAGCTGAACTACACGGGCAAGACCTTTTATTTCTCCGCCGACGTGACCCCGGGAGAGCATCTCGGCGGCGCCGAGTTCAGATACGCCTTCTCCTTTCACTGGTCCCAGTGGGGCAAGCCCGGACTGCCGGAGGAGATAGTGTTTTCCGTGAAAAGGGCTGCCGGCGGAGAGCCCGCCCTCTTTGACCACCGGGGGGACATGGTGTGCTCTCTGGACTCGGAGGGCGTCTCCTCCATAGAGGCGGCCTTTGACTACGGCAGCAGCCTCTACACCCTTTCCGTCAACGGCAAGAGCGCGGGAGGCCCCCGCCGGTTCGCCGCCCCGGTCCATGAGGTGACTGCCGTGAGCATATACGTCCTGCCCGGCAGCGACGAAGAGTCCTGCATCACCATAGACAACGTGAAGGCCGAGAGCCTGCGGCCCCGGCCCCTGCCCCAGCGCAACTCCTTCCAGAAGCCCGGACCTATGCCCCGGGTGGTCCTGCCCAAGACAAAGGACGGGCGGGACGCCGTCTACGTCAACGGCGCCCTCTGCGGCAAAACCCTTTCCGAGGGAGGCAGGCTCCTCCTGCCCCAAAAGGCCCTGGAACAGGCGGGCGCAAGGATAGCGAAGGGCAAAAACGGCGCCCTGGTCATACGGACTGACCGTGGAAGCTTTTACAGCACCCGGGACGTCTCCGACCCTCTCTGCCACGTGGTGACGGACTCCGGCGTGTATTTCTCCGCCACTGCCGCCCGGACCGTCGGCGCCAAGGTGTGGCGCTCCGACCCTCTGGAGATGACCCTCGTCTCCACCGACAGCTTCCATGACGGCATACTGCGCAACGTAGGCGGACACCTGTGGATGAACGGAGAGCCCTACTACGAGATATCCTTCAACAAGTGGGATATATTTTATCAGATATATTACGACGCCTCCTTCCACGGCGGCGAGCATATCAGCAACAGCTGGAACAGCCCCTCCAACACCCTGCAGGGAGCCGAAAGGGCCCTCAGGGAGCTGTCGGAGAACGGCTTCCGCTCCATCAGATTTTTCGTCATGCCCTTCAATCCCGCCCGCTCCGCCGAGGAAGCGGAGGTCTATTTCCGGGCCGCCGACGCCCTCTTTGACCTGTGCGACAAATACGGCATACGGGTGGTGCCCAGCCTGAACCTGAACTCCAAGGAGTTCATGGCGGGCGCCTACTCCGACGAGGGCGAATGGGTCAGCGCCGGGGAAAACTACAGCGACATATTTACGCAGAAAAAGAGCAAGTCCCTGGACGCCGTCCTGGGCTTCATCGATATGTTCGTGGGAAGATACAGCGGCAGGGACACGGTGCTCATGTGGGAGATCACCAACGAAGGCAATCTGGACGCGGACGTGGGCAACGGCAACAGCATGCGCTACTCCCTGCTGCAGATGAGCGAGTTTTACCGCCGGGTCACGGAACGCATCAGGAAAAACGATCCCCGCAGGATGGTCACGGGAGGCGACAGCATGTGCCGCAGCGCCCAGTGGCATCTGCTGTCGGCAGTCATGGCCGGCAAGAGCTGGGACTGGACTTTGGACACACCCAATGAGAGGCTGCAGGCCCTGTGGCTCATCAACCGGAACGCCGACGCGGTGAGCATGCACGCCTACAACCTGGGGGCCGACCTGAACGACGGCATGAACGTCTACGCCCCGGACCCGGAGGACCGGACGAACAAGACGCTCATAGACTGGCGTTTTCTCCTGGGCGAAGCCGCGGCCCTGGGCAAGCCCCTCTACATAGGCGAGGCGGGAGGCGCCGTGGTGGACGGCCGGGTGCCGGACCTTCCCAACCGGTCCCCCGAGAAGGCCGCGGCCCGGGCAAAATATCTGCAGGGGCTCGTGGCGGCGGGAGTGCAGCTCACCCACTGGTGGGCCTTCAACTCGGACAGAGCGGACTTTGGCTTTGATCTGGACGACTGGACAGTCACCATCAAGGATACTCCGGAGACCTTCGAGGCTATCAAAGAGGCCAACAGGCTGCTGCAGGAAAGATACGTGAAAAATGCCTGCAGATAAAGCAGCCAATACAAACACGCATCCCCCCGCGAGGGGGGGATGCGTGCCAACTAATATAAAGGAGGTATAACGGATGTTATCCGTGCATACAGTTGTATTATAGCATAGAAAAAAAGGGAATGCAAGTATTCCCGAAAAAAAATTTAATTTTTTTTCAAAAATAATTTAAGTCACGTCACCGGAAGTGCCTCATATCCCGTGGATCGGCGAATAATTCCGGGTGCGCAAGGAGGCTGTCCGCCTCGGTGATCTCCCTGACGGGGACGCAGGGCACCCCCGCCGCGAAGGTGTTTGCCGGTATGTCCCTGACTACCACAGCCCCCGCTCCTATGACGCAGCCTTCGCCTATGGTGACCCCGCCGCAGACGGTGACGGAGCCCCCGATCCAGCAGTTGTCCCCTATGACTATGGGGCCGGTGCGCTCCATATTGGTCACCGCGCCGGTCTCGGAGTTGAAAAACGAATTGCGGTCCTGCCAGCGCAGGGGATGGATGGGCGTCAGCAGGGACACGCCCGGCCCTATGAACACGGACTCGCCTATCTCCACCCGGCCCTCGTCCAGCACGGTGAAGTTGAAATTGGCGTAGCTCAGGCGGCCTATCCTGGTATTGACTCCGAAGTCAAACCATATGGGTCCCTGGAGATACACTCCCTCTCCCGCCTCCGGTATCAGCTCTCTGAGGACCTGCTCCCTCTCCGGGTCCGTCTCCGCCAGGGCGTTGTAGCGCCTGCACAGGAGATGGGCCCTCTCCCTTTCCTCCGCCATTCCCTCGCTGAAGGGATCGTAGATCTTGCCTGCCAGCATTTTTTCGTGTTCGGTCATTTGTTTCTCCGCAGTATGTCTTTCCGGGACAGTGTCCGGGAAAAGGTATTTTTATTATTATAGCAGACCCGGACCGGAAGCGCAACAGGTTGATTTTTCACCGGCAAAACAGTATGATATAATAAAAGACAGTATTTTGCCGGAGAGCCGATAGCCCTCCGGAAAGGAGACGGCCAAATGAAGACTGTGATCATCGGAGGAGTGGCGGGCGGAGCCGGCTGCGCCGCCAGGCTGCGGAGGCTGGACGGCGCCCGCGAGATAGTGATGCTGGAGCGGGGACCCTACATTTCCTACGCCAACTGCGGACTCCCCTACTTTGCGGGAGACGTGATCAGGCAGAAGAGCGCCCTGCTCCTGATGACCCCGGAGCGGATGAAGGAGCGCTTTGACATAGACGTGCGGACAAACAGCGAGGTCACCGCCATCCACAGGGACAGAAAGACCGTGACGGTGAAGGACCTCTCCTCGGGAACCGAATACGAGGAAGCCTATGACGACCTGGTGCTCGCCACCGGCTCATCCCCCCTGAGACCTCCCATCCCGGGCATAGACAGCCCCCGGATCCGCACCCTGTGGACCGTGACCGACTCGGAGGAGATCAAGGCCCTGGTGAAGGAGGAGAGCGTCCGGAGGGCGGCGGTCATAGGAGGCGGCTTTATAGGCCTGGAAATGGCGGAAAACCTGAGCCGGGCGGGCCTGGCGGTGTCAGTCATCGAAGCCGCCGACCAGGTGATGGCCCCTCTGGACTACGAAATGGCCCAGCTGCTCCACGGGGAGCTGAGGGACAAGGGAGTGGACCTGCGTCTCGGGGACCCGGTGGCCTCATTTGAAGAAGCCGGTGGCAGCGTGACGGTGCATATGAAGAGCGGCGCCTCGGTGACCGCGGAGCTGGTGATACTCTCCATAGGCGTGCGGCCCAACAGCAGCCTGGCCCGGGAGGCCGGACTGGAATTCAACGAAAGAGGCGGCGTCAGGGTCAATGACCATATGAGGACCTCGGACCCCTCCATCTACGCCGTGGGAGACGTGGCGGAGACGGAGGACTTTGTGTTCAAGACCCCGGCCATGGTCCCTCTGGCAGGCCCCGCCAACAAGCAGGCCCGTATCCTGGCCAACGTCCTGGCGGGCCGGGAGGACCGCTACGAGGGCACCCAGGGCTCCTCGGTGGCCCGGGTGTTCGACCTCACAGCCGCTTCCACGGGAGCCAACGAAAAGGCCCTGAAAAGCCGGGGCCTCAAAAAAGGCGGGGACTACGAGAGCCTGATCATCACCCAGAACTCCCACGCGGGCTATTACCCGGGAGCGGAGCCCATGACCATCAAGCTCCTCTTTGCCCCGGACACGGGCAGGATATACGGAGCCCAGATAGTGGGCTCGGGAGGGGTGGACAAGCGTATAGACGTGCTGGCCACCGCCCTGAGGCTGGGAGCCACCGTGAAGGACCTGAAGAGCCTGGAGCTGGCCTACGCGCCCCCCTTCTCCTCCGCCAAGGACCCGGTGAACATGGCTGGCTTTGTGGCGGAAAATCTCCTCTCGGGACTGGCGCGGATAGCGGATTGGGACGCCCCCTCCGCCCGGCCCGAAGCCCTGCTGCTGGACGTGAGGGAGCCGGCGGAGACCCAGGCCCGGCCCATACCCGGCAGCCTGCAGATACCCCTGGGACAGCTGAGGACCCGGCTGCAGGAGCTGGACAGGGACAGGGAATACATAGTCTTTTGCGCCGTGGGCGTGCGGGCTTACAACGCCGCCCGCATACTGGCCCACAACGGCTTTGACAAGGTGTGGGTGTATCCCGGAGGCGCCCGCTTTTATCTGGCCACCCATCCCGAGCTTTCCCGGGAAGCTCCGGCAGACCCGCCGGCGGCGGCCCCAGAGGCAGCCCCGGCGCCGGCTCAGACCCCGGCGGCAGCCCCTTCCGCCCGGCTGGACTGCTGCGGCATGCAGTGCCCCGGCCCCGTGATGGAGGTCTATCGGGCCATGACCGCCCTGAAGGACGGAGAGACTCTGGAGGTCACCGCCTCCGACCCGGGCTTTGCGAAGGACATAGTCAGCTGGTGCAGGTCCACCGGCAACACCCTCGTCTCCAACGAGAAAAAGGACGGGGAATACACGGCGGTCATACGCAAGGGCGCGGCCCCGGCGGCAGACCCGGAAAAGGCTCCGGACAACAAGGGCAAGACCATCATAGTCTTTGACGGAGACATGGACAAGGTGCTGGCGGCCTTTGTCATAGCCAACGGCGCTCTGGCCATGGGACGGCCCGTGACCATGTTCTTCACCTTCTGGGGCCTCACGGCCCTCAGGAAGCCGGAGAGCGCGCCTGTCAAAAAAGACCTCATGGGACGGCTCTTCGGCATGATGCTCCCCAAGGGAGCCGCCCGGCTGGGCCTGTCCAAAATGAATATGGCCGGCATGGGCTCCGCCATGATGCGGGGCGTCATGAAGGACAAGAAGATAGACTCGCTGGAAGAGATGATGCAGAAGGCCATACAGGGCGGAGCCAGGCTCATAGCCTGCTCCATGAGCATGGACGTGATGGGCATCAGGCCCGAGGAGCTCATTGACGGAGTGGAGATAGGAGGCGTGGGCGCCTACCTGGGCGCCGCCGAGGAAGCCGATACCAACCTGTTCATCTGACCCGCCGCCGGTCTCCGGCGTCATCCCGGCGGCCGATCCAGACGTCATATCGGCCCAAATTCGGGGTCCCCGAAAAATCGCAGATTTTTTGGGGTGGTTTGCGGTGGGGCCCGCCAGCCCATTCCTTATTCTGCCAACGGCAGAGAGGGCTGGTGGGAGGGGCCGTATCGCGGGGCTTGAGGAGAAGTGTAGTCGAGCGCTTTTTGTCCCGTTGGGCCTGTCCGTGGCCCGGGCTCGCGGCTTCGTGACAGGGGACTTCTTACCGGTGAGGGCTTGAGGAGCCCTCACCGCCGAAGTGACGTTGAGTTTGAACGGGAAACGCGTAATCCCCGGCTCCTCCGACGTCATCCCAGCGACCGTGGCACACGGTCGTTGGAGATCTGTGGGGGCACCGATGCCGCAGGCATTGGGGGGGCCACGCGGCGGAGGAACGTTCAAGCGTCGGTCATACGTTTTCCCGGCGACCCCGCGTCATCCCGCCCAAAATGCAGCGCTCTCGCCGGCCCGGACGAGACGGCCTATCTTCGCCCCGGGATCGGCATGATCGCCTTATTGCTCAATGAGCATCTGCGCAGTCACTGTCATGGTTTGCTCCTCCAAATGCGATCACGCTGCATTTGCGGGAGAATATCAACGCTTTTTTGACGGGGGCAGCTCCTCATACACAGCCTCGGCCACCCGCTCCAGGGTCTCCCTGTCGTCCAGGCAGTCCGCCAGCAGCATCTCCCGGGCTCCCGGATATGGCAGCTCCCGGGCGGCGAGGGGCATGAGCCTCTCGGCGGAGGGGGTCGCCTTCAGCAAAAAGCGGTCGTCATACACTCCGCCTATCACCTTGCCCCGCAGATAGATGACGTATTCTCCCATCATCTGCCTGCAGCTCACGTCTCCCAGCCCGGACAGCTGGTCCAGCACGTATTCCACGTATTCTCTGCTCGACGACATGGTACCCTCCGCAAAAAAATACAGCCCTTCGCTGTGCAGCGAAAAGGCTGTGATGGTGGCGCAGGCCAGACTTGAACTGGCGACA
>JAFZNQ010000080.1 GCA_017552965.1 Abditibacteriota bacterium
ATTGAGCGGGGCAAAAGGAATATTTCAGCCCTCCCTCTGCCTGCAATTATTCTGTCAAATAAAGAACGCGTTTTTTTGTTGAAAAATACTGCGTCCGGGTGCTATCATATAAGTGGCGCCGGACGCTATCTGTTTGTATATTACTAATCATCACACCGCATTTCCGCTGCAGCGGCGGTCCGGGCGCCGTCACACCGGATAAAGGAGTCCAACCATATGGCGAAAAACGACAACCAGTCAAAAAGCAGATCCCCCAAAAAACCTGCAGTCACCTCCAAACAGCTCAAAGCCCTTCTGGCCAAATGCGCCGCGGACCGGGACGACACCGACGCTCTGCGCCGGTTCCTGGAAGCTCTGGCAGACTGTCCTCTCTACGTACCCTGCAAGATGCATATCACCGAGGAAGCGTCGGCTGTCATGAAGAGGCTGGAGGAGGAAGGAGTGTCCTCCGAAGATATGGCCGAAGAGGACCGCCGCGCCATCATCGACGGTCTGATACCCATCCCCATGGACGTGACCATTGACGGCTCGCGCCTGGTCCCGGTCTATACGGACAAAAAGGAAGTGGTGATCCTGCCCGAGGATCACGACCTGGTGGAGCTGGGTCTGGGGTATGTGTATGGCTACGTGAAGGACACGGACGGAGTTGACGGAGTCGTTTTCAACAGAGAGACCGACTGCTTTACCCTCTTTGTCAACAAGGAGCCTCAGGACGCGCAGACCGTCCCGGACATGCCCGGGCGGCAGCCGGCTCACACCGACGTCAGCGACAGCGGGCTGGGCATCGGCGTGGACCGGATGGAAGTGTTCAACTTTGCCCTCTACACCAACGGCATCCTGCCTGTCAGGGGCATACAGATCCTCAACAGGACCGGGGAGCCCGCCCGGGGCCTCACCCTCAGGATATCCTCGTCCTACGCCTTTTTTGACACCTTTGAGCAGGCGCTCCCGGATATACCGGAGGGCCGCCCCGTCCGTTTGCCCGACCCTGCCCTGGTAGTCAGGGGCGGCGTTCTGGCCGGCCTCACCGAGTCGGTGAACGCTTCCGTCACAGTCGAGCTGGTCTCCGAAGGCGAAAGAGTGTGCGGCGTCACCGAGCAGATGCTGGTGCTGGCCTACGACCAGTGGATGGGAGGCGAAGGCTATGCGGAGCTGCTGCCCGCCTTTGTCATGCCCAACCACCCGGTCATACCCATTCTCAGAAACGACGCCAGGACCGTGCTGGCCTCCTGGGGCAAACCCGTTTCCGCCGAGGGCTATCAGTCCAACGATCCCAACCGTGTGAGAGAGCTGGCCGCCGCCGCCTACGGCGCGGTGCAGGCCAAAAACATCGGCTATTCGGAAAATCCTTCCGGATTCACCGTGCTGGGCCAGCGCATCAGGACTCCCGAGACCGTGATGGATCAGCGCACCGGCACCTGCATGGATATGACCCTTCTCTATGCCGCTTTGCTGGAGGATATGGGGCTCCATCCCCTGCTGGTGCTGGTCAAAGGACACATCTTCGCGGGCGTCTGGCTCAGAAACAGGACTCCGGAGGAGTTGCGCTCCGCGCCGGTGGTCATCGACGACCTGAACTATCTGACCTCCCGCGTAGGCAACCGCTCCGACGAGTTCACCTTTGTGGAATGCACCGCCATGTGCGCGGGCAAAGACGTGACTTTTGAGCAGGCGGAGATGAGCGCCAGGGCGGCGCTGCTCGGCGTGGAGTTCGACTGCGCCATAGACGTGTTTCTGTCCAGGCTCCACGGCGTCAAATCCATACCCGCCAGGACCAAAAGCGGCTACAAGATAGCGGCGGATGACAGAGACCTCACCCAGGTCACCCCTCCGCCCGCCGAGCTGGATATCACCCTGGCGGAGCCCGCAGCCGCAGGCCCCCGCAGGATCACCGGCAAAAAGGAGCTGTGGGAGAGCAAGCTGCTGGATCTGAGCTCCCGCAATATGCTGCTCCATCTGCCCCTCAACGCTTCGGTGGAGCCCATTATGTCCAGCCATATAGACGAGCTGGAGGACGCTCTCTCCGACGGCCACGAGTTCAACCTGCTGTCCGCTCCCGACTGGGTGACCGATCTGATGATGACCCTGCGGGACGCCGACGGCAAGGAGGGCAAGTCGGTGCACTGGCTGTCCGAGGCCCTGAAGCGCTTCGGCTGCTATGAGCTGACGACGTGGCCCGCCAACACTGACTTTGACATCAACGAACGTTTTCGCCGGGAGTATCACAACCACCGGCTCTACACCTTCCGCAGCCCAGCGGAGCTGGACCGCTCCCTCACCGGCATTTACAGGTCGGCCCGGGCCAGCCAGCAGGAAAACGGCGTCAGCAGCCTATATCTGGCTATCGGCGTCCTCCGGTGGCTGGCGGAGCCGGACAGTCAGGAGCCCTTCTACGCTCCCCTGATCCTGATGCCCATAGAGATAGTGCGCAAGTCCGCCAATCAGGGCTACGCCCTCCACGCCAGGGCGGAGGAGCCCCACTTCAATCTGACCCTGCTGGAGCTGCTGCGGCAAAACTACCGGCTGGACATCCCCGGGGTGGAGCCTCTGCCCGCGGACGAACACGGCACCGACATCAGACGGGTGTTTGCCATGGTCCGCAAGGCTGTGGCCACGCTGCCCGGCTGGGACGTGTGCGAGACCTGCGTCATAGGCAACTTCAGCTTTGCCAAGTTTGCCATGTGGAACGACATACACACCGCCGGCGATATGCTGGAGGGCAGCAACGTGGTCCGCAGCCTCATGAAGGGCCACGTTGACTGGACACTCACCCCCGCGTCGGAGGCGGAAGGCCGGCACGTCTTTTTGCCCGTTTCCGTGGACGACACCCAGCTGCAGGCGGTGAAGATGGCCGACTGCGGCATGACCTTTGTGCTCCACGGACCTCCGGGCACCGGCAAATCCCAGACCATCACAGCCATGATAGCCAATCTGATGGCCAAGGGCAAAAAGGTGCTGTTCGTGGCCGAAAAGAAGGCGGCTCTGTCCGTGGTGCAAAAGCGGCTGGCAGCCCTGGGCATCGATCCCTTCTGTCTGGAGCTCCATTCGGACAAGGCCAACAAAAAACAGGTGCTGGAGCAGCTGGGCAACGCCCTGACCATAGACAGGCCAGCCGAGCGCAGCGATTATGAACAGAGGCTGAAAAGGGCGGCCGAAAGCCGCCGGCGCATAGACGGCTACGCCGAGCATCTCCACCGCATCCGCACCTGCGGCAAGAGCCTGCGGGAGCTGATCGCCCTCTACGAGACCGTGCGGGACAACGGGTCCGCCGTCACCTTTGACAGCGATGCCGCCGGACAGCTGACCGAAAGCGTCATCAGGACCCATCCGTCTCTCATAGGCCAGCTGGCAGCCGCCGGCGAGGCCGTGGGAGGCATAGCCGGCAGCCCTCTCCGGGGGGTGGGCCTTACGGCCTACAGCGCCGAGGTCAGGAGCAGCCTGCCAGGCGCGGCCTCCGCCTACCGCTCGTCCCTGCAGGCCCTGAAGGACTGCGCCGGCGCCGGACCGGCCGGCTTTGAGGCGCCCCGGGATCCCGACGAACTGTCCCGATACGCAGCTATGCGGGCCCTGTGCCGGGAGATAAAAGCGGCGGGGCCGCAGCTGATGGCTCTGCTCACTGCGGACAGGGACGCCGTCGCCGCCTGTCTGGACAAGACCGAGAAGATCCGGGCCGAGAAGGAGCAGCTGCTGGAAGACTGGACCGCCGACTTTCTCACCATGGATATGCAGCCCCTGCTGACCAAACACGAGGCCGCGGCCAAGAAGTTCTTCGGCAAACAGGGAGCCATGAATCAGGTGACCGCCGAGGTGCGGGCCTATTCCAAGAAGCAGATCGGCTATGAGGACATTCCCGCCCGGCTGTGGAAGATAGACGCCTGGCAGAAGAATGACGCCGAGGCCCGCCGGGCTCTGGAGGCTCTGTCTGCGGACGCCCGGGCCGTGGCGGAGGCCTGGCCCGACCGCCGGAGCCTGGAAGCGGCTTACGCCTCCGCCGCCGATATAGCCGAAAGGGCAAAGGCCTTCCCCGGAGGCCTGGAAGCGGCTTACGCCCTGGCCGGCGACGACGCCCGGTATGCGGCTTTGGAAGCCCTGGGAGACCTGGCCGAAGGGTTTGAGCGCGACAAGAAGGCCTTTGACGAACTGCTGGCCCGTCCCGCGGCAGAATACGGCGAGGACTGGGCGGACAGGGAGACCGCTCTCTGCGACTATCTCCTGGAACGGCCCGCCGCCCTGAAGGACTGGGGGCTCTACAACAGTGTGCGCCAAAAGTGCGCCGAGGCCGGCCTGGAGCCGGTGGCCGAGGCCTATGAGCAGGGCATGCCCGCCGGAGAACTGGAGCAGGCCTACCGCAAGGGCTTTTATCTGGCCCTGATCAACCACATCATAGCCGGCGACGACCTGCTGAGCAACTTCTCGGGACCCACCTTCAACGAAGCCATAGTCCAATTCAAAAAGATCGACGACTATATGCTGCAGCTGACGAAAAAGGAGATATATCTCCGGCTGGCGTCCCGGCTGCCCGGCGCCGCCGTGTCCCCGGAGGAGGGACAGGAGCTCAACCTGCTGAGAAAGGCCATCGGCAGCAACGCCCGGGGCATTTCCATCAGGAGCCTGTTTGAGAGGATACCTCACATACTGCCCCGGCTCACGCCCTGCATGCTCATGAGCCCGGACTCCGTGGCCCAGTATCTGGCCCAGAAAAACGACCTCTTTGACGTGGTCATCTTTGACGAGGCTTCCCAGATACCCACCTGCAAGGCTGCCGGCGCCCTGGCCAGGGCTTCCGCCGCCGTGATAGTGGGCGACCCCAAGCAGATGCCGCCTACCGCCTTTTTCTCCGGAGAAGGCCCCGAGACCGACGATCTGGCCCTGGACGATCTGGACAGCATACTCGAAGACGCCCTGGCCCTGGGCATCCCGTCCCAGTATCTCCAGTGGCACTACCGCAGCTCCCACGAGAGCCTGATAGCCTTCAGCAACAGCAGGTTTTATGACAACAGGATGTACACCTTCCCCTCCGCCAACGACATGGAGAGAAGGGTGACCGCCGTGTTCGTGGAAGGCCTCTACGCCAACAACACCAACCGCAAAGAAGCCGAGGCGGTGGTGGCCGAGATAGTCAGGCGATTTCACGATCCCGCGCTGCGGGACCACAGCATCGGCGTGGTGACCTTCAACATGAAACAGCAAAACCTCATCGAGAACCTGCTGGCCAAGCAGTTCCAGACCGATCCCGAGCTGGACGCCTGGGCCAACAACGGAGAGGATCCGCTGTTTGTCAAGAATCTGGAGAACGTGCAGGGCGACGAGAGAGACGTGATACTCTTTTCCGTCGGCTACGGACCCGACGAAAAAGGCCGGGTGTCCAACAACTTCGGCCCCATCAATATGCAGGGCGGAGGCAAGCGGCTGAACGTGGCCTTCTCCCGGGCCAGAATGGCTATGACCGTGTTTACCAGCATGCATTCCACGGATATCAGGGTGAGCGAGAGCTCTCCGGACGGAGTGGTGGCTTTTCGCGACTTTCTCCGGTATGCGGAGGGCCACGAGCTCTACGCCGAGGATCCCGAGGCTGCCGCGGAGCGGCTGGCCAGAGCGGGGATCATGCAGAATATCTGCAAGGCCGTGGAAGAATACGGCTTCAGGACCGCCACCATGGTGGGACACTCCGATTTTCACGTGGATATAGCCGTGGTGGACCCCTGCGAGCCCTCCAGATACCTGATGGGCATCATGCTTGACGGCGAAGGCTACAGGCAGACCTCCAACACCCGGGACAGAGAAGTGTCGCAGCTGAGCGTGCTGAGACGGCTGGGCTGGAAGCTGCTGAGAGTGTGGACCATCGACTGGTGGGACAACAGGGACAGGGAGATCGCCAGACTGAAGAGAGCCCTGGACAAGCTGAGCGCAGACTCCAGAGCCCGCAGCGAAAAGCGTAAGGCCGAGGAAGCCGCCAGGCAGGCGGAAGAAGCGGCCAGAGAAGCCGAGAACCAACAGCTCAGATCGCAGCTGGAAGCCCAGGCCGATCAGGTCATGGCCGAAGACGCGGCCGCCGAGGATGCGGCCCGGACCGAGCCGGAGACTGCTCCCGTGAGGGAGGTGATCGCCTCCGGGACCGAAACCACCGTCACGGTAAACCCCGGCGAGACCGTGAAGATCGAGATAGATCTGAATGGCGGCGGCGGGGCCGAAAAGGGCAAGGCCGAAGAGCCTGCCCCGCAGACTCAGGCGGAGAAGGCCATGCCCTGGGAGGAAGCCGCTCCGGAAACTCAGCCCGATCAGGCGGAGGACGCGGCTGCGTCAGCAGAAGAAGGCGCCGCAGGCGCTGAGGCCGGGCAGGAGGAAGAAGAGCCTGCCACCGTGACTCCGGCAGGGGAGACCATGCCCTGGGAGGAAGCCGCTCCGGAAACTCAGCCCGATCAGGCGGAGGACGCGGCTGCGTCAGCAGAAGAAGAAAGTGACGCAGGCGGCGAGGCCGGACAGGTGGAAGAGGCAGCAGCGCAGGAAGCGGAAGCCGAGGCCGGCGACGGGCAGCAAGAGGCCGATACGCCCGGCGAAGCCGGAGAGTCCGGCTCCGCCTGGGAGCCGGAAGAGCCTTCGGAATACGTGTATGCCGAGCTGGAAAACACGCCTCTGGGCATAGCCGGCTTTTCCGAGCCTTCCAACAAGGCCCTCATAGCCGACAGGATCGCCGCGGTGGTCAACGCCGAAGCGCCCATCCTCAAGGACGCCGTCATGCGCAAGGTGTTCGGGTCCTTCGGAGTGCAGAAGGGCGCCGCCTCGCTGGAGGTGTTTGAAAAGGCCTTCAGGGCCTCCGGAGTCAGAGCCCGCAAGCAAAAGGGCATCATATACTGCTGGAAAGAGGATCAGGATCCCAAGACCTACGCCGCCATCAGAGTCTCCAACGAGCGACCCGGCGAAGAGATCTGCCAGCAGGAGATCCGCAACGCCGTCTGCTATGCGCTGAAACACCACGGCGTGATGGAGAGAGACGACCTTATCAAAGAGGTCAGCCTGATTTTTGGCTACAAGCGGCTGGGCGAGAAGCTCAGGGCCGCCCTCGCGGCGGGCCTGCAGTGGGCCAGGAATTCGGACGCCATAGTGTCTGCGGGCCCCAACAAATTCGCTCTGCCGGACAAGGACGAAGGGGAACACTAACGAGTGGAAGAGTGCGCTGCGGCAGGCGCGCTGCGCCTGCCGCAGCGCATTTTATTATTATGCCTTTCCCGGGCGCTGCGCGCCCGGGAAAGGCATCCTTTTTTTAGGGGAGGCGAATTATTGAGCGGGACAAAAGGGCCGGAACATCCCGGCGGCCGCTCCCCGCGTCATCCCGGCGACACCGCCAACACCCCGCGTCATCCCGGATCCTCCGCCGTCATCCCAGCGCACATTATTGTGCGTTGGAGATCTGTGGGGGCACCGACGGCCTTTGGCCGTTGGGGGGTCCACATAGG
>JAFZNQ010000081.1 GCA_017552965.1 Abditibacteriota bacterium
CGTCACTTCGGCGGTGAGGGCTCCTCGTGCCCTCACCGGTAAGAGATCCCCTTCAAACGGACCGCGAGCCCCGGCCACGGACCAAGCCCAACGGGACAATGGGAAACGCTGTCATGAAAGAGCTCTGCTGCCCCGCGATACGGCCCCCCCCAACGGCCTGCGGCCGTCGGTGAGCCTGATGTGTTGCCCGGACGAGCCGAGGAACGGAACGAGGTAAAGAAAGCTGGTTCAGTGTCGGAACGGCACTTGAGCCTGTAGGCTCCTCACGTCACTGCTTCAGCCGGGTCCTCCCCGTTTGCCCCTCTGTCTTCGACAGAGTAAGGAACGGGCAAACGGGTCCCGCCCCGAGGTCCCTTCCCCAAAACGGCCAAACGCCGTTGGCGTTTGATCTGTTGCCGTTTTGGCCGGGATGACGAGGAGTTTTCCCTGCCCCAGCTTGTACGGCCCCCCCAATGCCCGCTCCGGCGGTGGGCCTGATGTGTTGCCCGGGTCTGTCCTTCCATTACAGGGGATCTCTTACCGGTTTTCCCGATGGGAAAACCGCCGAGATGACGTTCTGACTTGACCGCCGGGCGCCGGGTTCCGCCGGGATGACGAGGGGAGGAGGAGAGAGTTTTCCCATGTCCCGAGAACCGCGGGGCGGGGCGGGCGAAAAAGCCCGTAATGTGATATAATATAATATAGACATTCACCGGGAGAAGCCCAATGATATCTACCCACACCATCAGCTCAAAAAGCGAAGAAGCCGCCGTCCGGCGGGTCATGGTCGGAGCCTTTGGCAAGGGCGTCAAGGACGTGATCTACGGCAAGTTTGACTTTGCCAGGCTCTGCTGCGGCCGGGAATGGCTGGTGTTTGCCAAAAGCGATGACGGCAGGATAGCCTCCAGCATCAACACCATCCCTTCGCCCGTCTATATAGACGGCGTGGCCGTTCCCCACGCGGGCATCGGCGAGGTGGGCACCCTGCCCGAATACCGCCGGCAGGGCATGGCCAATCTGTGCCTGGACAAATGCCACCGGCTCTTTTTGGAGCGGGACGTGCACCTGTCCAGCCTGGCCCCCTTCGCCTACTATTTTTACCGCAGGGCCGGCTGGGAAATAGGCTGCAGCTGCATGTCCGTGGAAGCGGTCCCCGAGGCCTTCTGCGACTGGGAAGGCGCCGAGCTCTGCTTTGACGACCCGGCGGAGCCGTCGGTCATCATGGACCTCTACGCCCGGCATTTTGCCAAATACAATTGCTCCACGGTCCGCAGCGCCCTGTGGTGGAAGCGCTATCCCTTCCTGTTCGGCGGCCCCGGCATGCAGGGCGCCTACGTCAGGGACGGATCGGGAGCCCCTCTGGCCGGCTGCATATTCCGGGAGGACGCGGCGGCCAAACGCCTGAGCATAAACGAGCTGTATTTCGGCAGCGCCGCCGATTTCCGGCTGCTCCTGGGCTCGGTGAAACGGCAGTATCCGGAGCACAGCCTCACCCTGGGCCTGCCGGCGGACACCCGGGTATTTGACGGCATGGACAACCCCCGGCTGCTGAAAAGGACTGTTTCGGCGGGCCCCCAGTTCCGGGTGCACAGCCCCGAAAAGGCCCTGGGCTTCCTGAAGCCCCGGGGCAGCGGCTGCCTGAGCTTTGTCATCACCGACCCCCTGGAGCCGAGCCCGCGGCGCTTCTCGGTGCGCTGGGACGGGCCCTACCCTCAGGTCATTCCCTGGAACGGGGTCAACGAGGTGGCCACCACCATCCAGCGGTTTTCGCAGATATACTGCGGCTGCGTGAGGCTCACCCCGGAGAACTACGGGGACTTCGTGTCCTGCGACGCGGACGCTGTGCCCCTGCTGCAGGCCCTGCAGCCCCTGAACGGCCCTTACAGAGGCCCGGGAGAGCCCGGGTAACACATATAGGAGACATAACTATGAAAAGACTGACCTTTATTCTGCTGCTCATACTGCTCTGCCCGGCCCTGCTCCCGGCGGAGGTCAACGTGAAAGACCTGGGCGCCAAAGGCGACGGGGTGACGGACGACACCGCCGCCTTCATCGAGGCCGTCAGGACCGCCGGAGGCAACGGCGAGACCGTGCGGGTCCCCTTTGGCCAATACGTCATATCCTCCTCCGTGGAGCTGGACAGCGTGACCCTGGCGGGCAGCGCGGACGCCGCCTGGCCTGCCGACGAAAAGGTGCTGCCCGTCATCCTGCCCCGGAGCCTCAAGGAGAGCCCCTTTGTGCTGAAAAGGGCCGCGGCGGTGACCGGCATCTGCATCTCCTATGAACAAAATTACGACAAACCCGTCAAATATCCGGTGGCCATCGACATAGCCGGCACCGGCTGCTGGATACGCAACGTGAAGATACACGGCGCCTTTGACGGCATAAGGGCCCTGGGCGAGGCCAAGCCCGGCAACCCGGGCCGCCTGAACATTGAGAACGTGTTTATGGTCAATATAGTGGGCACCGGGGTCTATCTCAACGGCATGCGGGACGTGGGCCTGCTGGAAAACGTGGAGGTGTGGTCGCCCAACGTGATGATGGACCGGGACAAGCCCGTGGGCTTTCACATCAAGGGCAACGACGGCCTGAAGCTCAGCAACTGCTTTGCCTTTGCGGAGAAGATAGGCTTTTTCTTCGAGCACTCCGACAGGCCCGGCTTTCAGAAGGGGGCCATGTGGGGCACCATGACCGACTGCATGGCAGACTTCTGCGGCGAGGGCATCGTGGTCTCCGGCTTTGATTCCGGCAGGGAAAAGCCCGAAGACAAGGACTACCACTGCACCCTGACGGTAAACGGCGGCACCTACTGGACCCACGGCAACACGGTCCGCATAGAGGGCTGCTGCAACTGCTTTGTCATGTCCGGCTGCGACCTGCGGGCCAACGGCGGCAGCAACGTGGTCATACACGGAGGCAAGAGCGTCTCCATCTCCGGCTGCCGCATGGAAAAGGGCATGAAGGAGCACGTGTGGCCCATAGCCGTCATAGACGGCGGCGACAACGTGATGCTGAAGGACAACATCATGCTGGGCACCCACGACGGGCTCATCATAGGCAAGGGCTTCAAAAAGCTCATGGTGACGGGCAACATCATCACCTGCGGCGGGACGGCCGTCAAGGACTCCTCCCCCGCCTCCAAATACAAGGTCATCAAGGACAATCTATAAATAAACGGACAAGCCAATGAAATCATTCGGTATCAAGCTGCTGCTGTTTCTCACTTGCCTGTACTTAGTACTGGCCGGCGTCCTCTTCTGTCTGTGGAGAGGCGGCGCCTTCGACGCAGAGCCCACCGCCGGCGTCCTGCCGGACCACAAGCACAATCAGACTCTGGTGATAGTGGGGGACAGAGACTACAAGCCCTACTCCTTTTTCAACAGCGGGGGGGCTGCCGACGGCTTTGACATAGAGCTGGCCGCCGAGCTGGCCCACAGGCTCAACATGAACCCCCACGTCAAGCTGATGAGCTGGCACGAAGCCCTCAAGGCCATGGAGAACAAAGAAGCAGACCTGATCATGGGCATCGAGCTGCTGGTGGACGACGCCAACAACAAGGCCATCACCCCCACGGTGCCTATCAGCAGCGACACCCTCAGGGTGTTTTCCCACAAGCCCGTCAAGGACCCCCGTTTTCTCAACGGCCTCACCATGGCGGGGCTGGAGGGCGACAGCATGGTGCACACCCTCAATGCCATGGATATAGGCGTCAAGACCCGCCTGTATCCCGACTACACCTCCGCCATGAAGGCGGTGAGCACGGGCGAAGCGGACTTCACCGTCATAAGGGAGACCATAGGCGTCCGGGTGCTGAAGGACACGGGCATCAAGAACCTGCGGCCCTCCCTGGCGCTGATAGACAACTACCTGTGCTTTGCCGTGTCCTCGGACAACAAGGCCATGCTGGACGCGGTGAACACAGAGCTGGAGCGCATGCAGTGCGAGGGCTTTGTGGACGAGCTGAGCAAAAAATGGATGGACAGCTATCTCTCCACCCTGAGCCTGCACCAGGTGTGCGACTACAACCCCTGGCTCTACGCGGTGGGCCTGGCGCTGCTGCTCCTGTATCTGTTGGCCGTCAACAGAGTGTTTTATGACCGCAACAGCCAAAAGATACTCTCCCGCAGCCTGAAAAAGGACTCCTATTACCGCAATGCCCTGTTTTCCGACGCCTTTGCCTTCATAGAGTGCAACCTGTCCAAGGACACCGTCTCCGGCGAATACACCGAGATAGTGGACGGAGTGCCCGTCCCCTCCGACTACAAGCTGGGGATACGGGCCCCCTACACCTTCTCCGAGCTGGTGGACTGGTGGTTTGACAAGCTCTACGTGGGCTCGGAGACCCCTCTGGAGCCCGAGGGCATGAGAGAGAGGCTGCTGTCGCGCTTTGCCGCCGGCGAACGCACCGTCACCTTTGTCTGCTCCGCCAAGACCCCCACCCTGGAGCACCAGTTCCAGCAGATCACCATCTATATGGCCCTGGACACCTCCTCCTCGGACGTCATAGGCATGTGCGTGGTCAAGGACATCACCGGCGAGCAAAACCAGAAGACCTTCCTGGAAATGAGCCGCAAGATCAACCAGGCCCTGGCCAGAAACTATATGCAGATATACTACGTCAATCTGCCCAACAACTCCGTCACCCTGAAGGACGGCTCCATCTCCGCCTATCCTCCCGTGTTCAGAGAATACGTGGAAGAGGTGGCGATGCCGGAATACGTCAACCAGCTCATGAACGCCGACACCCCCGAAGGCATCGAGAGGCTCATGGGCCAGAACGAAAACTTCCTCATAGTATTCAAGAACAAGGAAGGCAAATACTGCACCCTGAGAGGCGTCAGGACCGGCGAGAGCGAAAACACCGTGGTGCTGGGCTTTGCCGAAAAGGATAAGGAACTGAGAGACATAATGGAGAACAAAGAAGCATGATATCCGCCGTCAGAAACTACCTGGTGACCCCCTCGGTGATGCCCGCGGGCAAAAAGACCCGGGTCACGGTGCGCCCCACCGGCGAAAACACCGCCTTTACCCCCGGCAGCTCCTACACCGTGAGGATATTCGGCGAAAACACGGGCACCCTGCGGTTTGACCGCCTGGTCTTTGACGAATATACGCTGACCCCCGACGGCAAGGGCGACCTGGTGTTTGACCACGCCTTTTGCGGCGAGCAAAAGCACGTCATCAAGATCTACAGGCCCGACTCGGACAAGGACCTGAGATACACCTCCATCAACTACGGCAGAAGGAGACGCCCCTCCAACGATACCGCCGCGCTGCCCGTCTATTCCCTGGAGGAGGACCTCTACGGCATGAGAGCCCTGAAGGGCGAATTTCACTGCCACACCATCCTCTCCGACGGAGAGCAGGACGTGTGCCACACAGTGGGCAACTACCGGGCCGGAGGCTTTGACTTTTTGGCCCTCACGGACCACTATCTCATGGAGCCCTCCGAGGAATCCCTGGAGATCTTCAGGGACGCCCCCGTCTCCATGACCCTCACCCGGGGCGAAGAGGTGCACTACCAGCCCACCGAACGCATCCACGCCGTGAACTGGGGAGGCCGGGACTCGGTGAACAGATACTGGAGAAACCACCCCGACCTGGTCCGGGCCGAGGCCGAAGCCATCATGGCAGAGCTGCCGCCCCTGCCCGCCAACGTGGACAGAGAAGACTACGCCTACAGAGTGTGGTGCAGCCGCAAGACCCACGAGTTCGGCGGCCTGTCCCTCCTGTGCCACCCCCACTGGGTGTGGAGCGACATGAACTTTGTACCGGACTACGTGACCGAACAGCTCATCAAGGACCGGGTGTACGACTGCCTGGAGCTCACCAACAACACCACCAACGACATGACGGTGGACCTGTGGAGCGAGCTCAGGAGCAGAGGAGCCGACATACCCGTGGTGGGCTGCAGCGACTCCCACAACACCAACCTGGAATACATGGAAAGACCCGCTTCCAGATATTCCTACGTGCTGGCCCGGTCCCGGGACACGGAGAGCATCATCGAAGCCGTGAAGGCCGGACGCTCCGCCGCCGTGGACGCAGTGGACCGCAGACTGTGGGTGTTCGGGCCCTACCGCATAGCCAAATTTGCCAGATTTATCGCAGACACCTTTGACCCGGTGTATCAGAAGCTGTGCGAGCCCCAGGGCTTCCTGCTGGCAGAGTATTATGACAAAAAGCCGGACACCGACCGGCTGCTGGCCATGCACAACGAAAGGTCCGAGGCCTACGCCCGCAGCTTCTACGGGTATTAAAGAGCAGCTTCTACGGGTATTAAAGAATAGAAGAAGGGCCCCCGCGGCCGCGCCGAAGGCGCGCCCCGGGGGCTTTTTGCGCCCCGGGCTGTTTTGCGCCCCGGGCGCCTTCTCGTCACCCCGGCCCCTCCGCCGTCATCCCAGCGCCCGAAACGCAGTGAGGGCGTTGGAGATCTGTGGGGGCACCGATGCCGCAGGCATTGGGGGGGCCACGCGGCGGAGAACAGCGCCAACCCCGCGTCACCCCGGTCTTCTCCGCCGTCATCCCAGCGGTCAATAAAGACGTCATCTCGGCGGTTTTGACGTCAGGCAAAACCGGTAAGAGATCCCCTGTAGTGAAAGGACAGACCCGGGCAACATATCAGGCCCACCGCCGGAGAAAGTATGTTTTGTCCCGTTGGGCTTGGTCCATGGCCCGGGCTCGCGGTTCCACTACAGGGGACTTCTTACCGGTGAGGGCAGAGCGCCCTCACCGCCGAAGTGACGTTGTGTTTGAACGGGACAGCGCCAACCCCGCGCCGCCCCTGTTTTCTCCGCCGTCATCCCAGCGCCCGAAACGCAGTGAGGGCGTTGGAGATCTACGGGGGCACCGACGGCCTTTGGCCGTTGGGGGGGCCGTATCGCGGGGCTGGAAAACCTTCTTGTCATCCCGGCCAAAACGGCATATGTCAAACGCCAACGGCGTTTGGCCGTTTTGGGGAAGGGATCGGGGTCCCCGGCGAAAAAGGTTTCGCCGGGGTGTAATTCGGGCGGGACCCGTATGCCTCTTCATTGCTCCCGCTTGCGGGAGAAGGCATACGGGGAGGACCCGGCTGAAGCAGTGACGTGAGGAGAGCGTCTTTCATTTTGTCCCGTTGGGCCGGTCCGTGGCCTGGGCTCGCGGTCCGTTTGAAGGGGATCTCTTACCGCCTCCTGCGGAGGCGCCGAGATGACGTTATAATTGAACGGGACAATGCGCCCTCACCGCCGAGATGACGCGGGGTGCGGCGCCATTTTCGCCGAAGTGACGTTTGTGTTTGAACGGGACAGCGCGCGCCCCGATTCTCGTCATCCCGACGCCTGCGCCAAACCCTGCGGGCAAAAATAGACGCCCTCCGCAGAGGGCGTCCGTTTGGATCCGATAACCGGTTTATCAGTCGCCGAGACCCGGAAGTGAAGGAGGTTCATCCATTGAGAAGGGAGCCTGGTTATTCCCGGCGGGCCGGGTGGCGCACTTGATCGGCGAATAGGCTACGTCGCGTATTCCGAGATCGTTGATATAGACGATAAAGGCTCTGCCGTACCAGGTGTCGCCTTGGTCCACGTTCTTCTTGTTGATGATAAAGGTCTTGGTCTGGGCGGAGTAGCCCGAGGACTTGCCTACTATCACTCCGGGTGTGTCGAACAGCAGGCTGTCGACGGGGGTGTCGGACTTGAGGAGCAGCACTCCGTGCATGACCTCGCTTACGAAGTCGCTGCCCGTCTGGACCTGGCCGGTAAAGGCTATCTTGCTGCCTTCCACCGAGGGCTCCCACAGGTTGACCAGGGTGTAGTCGTCAACGGCTTCGCCGTAAACAGCGGTAAAGCTCATGTTGGCGTAGACAGAGACGGACAGCTTGGCGTTATAAGACGCTATCCTGCCGGTGTTGTCGTCCTGCCAGTAGGAGAACTCCTCGTCCTCATACTCGTCGGGAGCGGTGACGGAAAAGACCGCGGCAGCCTTCAGCTGTTTCACAGTCTCTTCTCCGGCTGCGGTGGCCCGCACCGTGAAGGTGGTGTCGGCCTTTTGCAGAATGGCGGTGAAGGTCACGTCCTGGGTCACAGTGCCGCTTGTGGGAAGGACGCCGGGATAGTCGTTCTGCCATTCCCTGACCGTATAGCCCGTGCGGAGTCCGGCCTGGCCGGCCGCTACGGGATAGTCCAGCTCGCTGTAGTCGGTGACGGCGTCGGTCTTGTAGACCTTGCCGTAGCTGTCCTTGTAGATGAAGCTGCAGGCCTCCAGGGGAGCGGCCACGGCTTCCAGCGAAGTGGTGCGGCTTATGGTGTATTCAAACTCCGGTTCCTCGGACAGTATGTTGCCGGCGGAATCCTTCCAGCAGATGAACTTGTAGCCTCTGGCGGGGATGGCGTTTAGACGCACCGTGTCTCCCATGAAGCCGCTGAAGACCTCCTCGGACGAATCGTTGACGTAGGTGCTTGCGTTATCCCCGATGAGGAACACGTTGTAGATGAAATATTCATACTCTATGCCCTGGATGTTTTTCAGCAGCCGGCTGCCCCATTCCTCATCTATGAACAGGTAGCTCTCGCTCATAGCCTCTTCGGCTTCCTCCAGAGCGTCCTTGAGCTCAAAGAGGGTGGTGAAGTTGTAAACGCCCAAGCCGGCGTCATATATTTCGTTGCCCTCGTCCACGGCGGGCTGCAGCTCGTCGCGGCAGAAAGCGTTGTCCACCACGCCGGAGAAATTGAGTCTGCCATAATCGCCGGCGGTTATGGGCTCCGAGAGCCTGGCGCCGTTCACCGTGACGTATTCCAGTTCCAGATTCGTGTTTTCGCTCAGGAGCTCGAAATCTGCCGGGTCAAACTCCGTATCCGCGTTCACCATGCCTAAGGTGTTCACGTCCTGCCCCTTCCACAGGAGAGTGGCGCTCTGGAAAGGCAGGTAGGAGCCGCCTCTGTGCAGTCTCGAGAAGGAGGTGATTATCCTGTCGTCAAAAACGGGATAGTTGTCGGGGCCCGTGTTCTTCCAGGGGTCCAGCAGGTTTTCCGCAGCCCAGTCCGGGGCGGTCATGGTTATTTTGGACACGCCGTCGCAGATGTCAAAGGTGCCGGAGTAGGACTGACCTTCGTTCACGCCCACCATGGGGGCTGCGCAGTAATCGGTGCAGTAGAAGCATCTGAAGAACACTATGGCGGAAGACTGTACGGAACAGCCGCCCACTATGCCGCCGGCGAAGTCGTGGTCTTCCCAGGACATGCCGGAGAGATATCTGTCGGCATAATAGCTGGTGGCTATATACGAGCGGTAGGTATCGCTGAAGTCTAACACGCCGCCTATCAGGCCGCCCAGATAACAGTTCTCCGTGCCTGAGTGGGCAATATCCACGTAGTTGACCCTGCAGCCTATGGCTTCTCCGTACATGGCCATGCCGGCCAGGCCGCCCATAACGAAGCCGCGGCCGCTGAGGGAGGAGCAGGTCACCGTAGAGAACATGATATCAGCGGAGTGACGTTCTGCTGTATTGCCTGTCAGCGAACCGGCAATACCGCCCAGCCTGCTGTCTGCGGTGTTGCCCACAAGCTTTACGGCGTCCGCAAAGCAGTATATTATTTGATACTGGTTGGTGCCTGCGATACCGCCCAGGCTGGAGACTCCGTTGCCGTCGGTGAAGGTGAGATCGTTCACCAGGGCGCGGGAGATAGCGCCGTCGTTGGTGCCAACGATGCCGCCTAAGCTTCCGCCGGCTCTGGTGTTGGCCAGTATGACCTCGCCGGACGCGGGATCTCCGCTGACAATACAGTCGATGATCTCGCCTGTTTCTTCATTGAAGCCCGCTATGACGCCCGAGTAAAGGGCGGTGTTGGAAAACTCGCCGCTCAGAATGACATTCAGTCCGGCGATCTGGCCTCTGTTCACGGCAACAAGGCCGGCATAGTCGCCGTCGTCGCTGATGGCAGACATATCCAGGCCCATAATGGTGGCGGCGCTGCCGTCAAAGCACACGCCCTCGGCTATCTCCGTGATGGGGGTCCAGTCCCGTCCGGTCAGGTCAAAGACGCCGTCAAGGCTGACGTCTTCATTGATAGTGGTGCCGCCCAGAGCCAGCAGCTCGTCCACCGTGGTGATGGTCACGGCTCCCGCCGCCGCCGGCAGCAGCAGCGCTATCAGGACCGGCAAAAGCCATAATAGTCCGATTTTTTGTCTCATAGATTTCTCCTTGAAAATGTCTCATGCCAGCGGGAACGCAGAAGCCGGCACTTTGGGTAAATAAAGTTCTAATACCATTATATCATAAATGAAGAGGGTTTTTCAATTCTTTTTTGGAGAGGCCTGTTTTGGCCCTCTGCCGGCCGCGGCGGGATGACTCGCGGGGCTGCGGAGTACTCGGGAGAGCGTCTTTCCTTGGGGGCCTCGTACGGACCGGCGGTCAATAAAGACGTCATATCGGCGGTTTTGACGTCAGGCAAAACCGGTAAGATATCCCCTTCAGACTGTCGGAAAGGCTCCGGCACGGCACCATACTCACCGCCGGGGGTAAGTATGTTTTGTCCCGTTGGGCCGGTCCATGGCCGGGGGCTCGCGGTTCGTTTGAAGGGGACTTCTTACCGGTGAGGGCACGAGGAGCCCTCACCGCCGAAGTGACGTTTGAGTTTGAACGGGACAGCGCGCGCTCCGATCCCGCGTCATCCCGGCGGTCAATAAAGACGTCATCTCGGCGGTTTTGACGTCAGGCAAAACCGGTAAGAGATCCCCTTCAGACTGTCGCCATTGCTCCGGCACGGCACCATACTCACCGCCGGGGGTAAGTTTGTTTTGTCCCGTTGGGCCGGTCCGTGGCGGGGGTTCGCGGTTCCACTA
>JAFZNQ010000082.1 GCA_017552965.1 Abditibacteriota bacterium
GGGCGCCACCGTCACCCTCCGGGCCACGGTGTCTCCCGACGACGCCACGGACAAGACAGTCACCTGGGTCAGCTACGACCCCTCCATAGCCACGGTGGACGGCGCGGGCAAGGTGAAGGGCGTCAAGCCGGGCAAGGTGGACATCCGGGCCAAGACCAAAGACGGCGGCTACACCGCCAAGTGCAAGGTGACCGTCAAGGACAGCCAGTAACAAAGAGATTTTATTCCCCGGAAGCTCCAGCGGGCTTCCGGGGATTTTTGTCCGGCGGGCACGGCATCCCGAGCGGACGGCGCCCCGGCAGACTCCGCGCCAGAAAATTGACTTACAGCGTAAAAACGCATATAATTGTATTATAAGACCATTGATCCCGCCCGGTGCGGCGGCAGTCGCAAAAAAAGGAATGCGTTTATGAAAAAAACCTTCTTGGCAATATTATCGCTGCTGCTTTTCTGCGGCGTATCGTGGGCCGATGACTTTGACCTTTCTCCCACGAATCCCGAATACCTGGAATGGCTGGAATACGGCAGCCTGCCCGTTAAGACCGCGGCGGGAAATTGGGTATCCACCGGATACGTACCCCCCGAATTCAATTCCTGGACTCTGCCGAAGTACCCTCTGAAAAAGGGCTCCCTGCCCGCCTCCTGGGACATGAGGGACGAGGGAAGAGTGTCGCCCGTCCGGGACCAGGCCCATTTCGAAATATGCTGGGCCTTCTCCGCATTGGGATGCATGGAAAGCAGCTATCTCACCCGGCATCCCTACGGCAGCATAGAGTATTCCACCTTCAATCTGGTACGCTGGTGCAACGGATTCTACGGCAGCACCCTGAAGAGCGGCGGCAACTATCTGAAAGCCACCGCCTATTTCGCCCAGCTGCAGGGCCCCAGATATGAAAAGGACGACCCCATAGACTATTCCCTGAGCAAAGACAGCGTCCCTCCCGCTCCCACCAACACCCTCCATGTCGCAGGGTATATGACCGGAGCGGAGTACGTCCCCGCCAACAGGGATTACGGCGATTCCGGGATCTGGGACGGCAGCAGCCTGAACACCGCCGCCATGGACCGCATAAAGGAGCTCATCATGAGCGAGGGAGCGGTGGAATTCGCCTTTTATTCCAATGACGCCACCTATCTGCGGACCACCGCCGACCACGGAACGAGCTATTACTGCAGCGCCGAAACGGGCGTCAACCACAGTGTTCTCATCATAGGCTGGGACGACAACTATTCCAAGAGCAATTTCAAATATACTCCTCCCGGCAACGGAGCCTGGCTGGCAAAGAACAGCTGGGGGACCGACTGGGGGGACGGCGGCTATTTCTGGATATCCTATTATGACAAAAGCGCCGAACAATACGCCGCGTTCACCATGACGGAAGACTACACCATTTACAACAGATATTTTTACAAGGAGCAGAAGGGCTGTACCGCCGGAGCAAAAGGATTTATCTGGGGCAGGGCCGATTTCAAACCCACCGTTGCGGCGAAGATGGTGGACGCCGCCACCTACGTGCTGGCTGGGGGCAGAAACGTCACCTGTTACGTTTACGTGAACGGAACGCTGAAGAAAACCGTCACCAAATACATCGACTGGCCGGGCTACTATCTGTTCCGGGCCAACGTGGATTTCGCCGCCTCGGACATCGTGTCCGTCAGATTCAAATACGATTCCGCCGCGGAAGACGGCGTGTATTATATCCCCGTGTGCGATGACGCCTCCTACTGCTCGTCCGGAAGCTACGTGTCCAAAGACGGGTCCGATTGGAAAAATACTCTCACCCTGTGGAGCAACAAATACGCAGTCTGCATCAAACTTTATTGCCTGGCCCCCGTGGCCGCCACGGGAGTCTCCCTGAGCCCCTCTTCCGTTTCCCTGTTGACCGGCGGGACCAAGGCCCTCACCGCCACGGTGAAACCTTCAAACGCCACCAACAAAACGCTGATCTGGTCCACCTCCAACAGCGCCGTGGCCGCGATATCCCCGGCGGGCGTGGTGACGGCCAATGCTGCCGGCAGCGCTGTGATCACCGTGAAGACCAAGGACGGAGGCTTTACCGCCACCTGCAACGTGACGGTCACCGACCCCGTAAAGGTGACGGGAGTCTCTCTCAATTACGCCTCCGTGAATCTTTACGCGGGGAAAACCGTCACCCTTAAGGCCACGGTGACCCCTTCAAACGCCACCGACAAAACGCTGATCTGGTCCACATCCGACGCCTCAGTGGCCACTATATCCCCCGCCGGCGTGGTGACGGCCAAAGCTGCCGGCAGCGCTGTGATCACCGTGAAAACCAAGGACGGCGGCTATACCGCCGCCTGCAAGGTGACGGTGGTCGATCTTATCGTTAATGTGACGGGGGTGGCGCTGGATACGAACTTTATCAAGCTGGAAAAGGGGGCGTCCGCCGCCCTGACAGCCACCGTAAAGCCGTCAAACGCCTCCGACAAGACGGTCACCTGGCGCACGGACGACAAGTCCATAGCCACGGTATCCTCCTCCGGCGTAGTCACGGCGGTAGGCCCCGGCACCACCAAGGTGCGGGTCAGGACCAAGGACGGGGGCTTTGAAGCCAAGTGCAAGATACGGGTAGTCATCTCCGTCACCGGAGTCTCCCTGAACAAAAGCTCCGTCAGGCTCAAGCCCGGAGGGACCTGTTCCCTGAAGGCAAGCGTGACGCCCGCCGACGCCACCAACCGGGAGGTCACCTGGATGAGCTACGACACCTCCGTGGCCACCGTGGACCAAAACGGCAACGTGACCGCCGTAGGCGTGGGCGAGACCCGCATCCGAGCCAAGACCCGGGACGGGGGCTTCAAGGCCAAGTGCAAGGTAAAGGTGGCAGTCCCGGTCACGGGGCTCAGTCTGGACAAGACCTCCGTCACCATAAACACGGGCGCCACCGTCACCCTCCGGGCCACGGTGTCTCCCGAC
>JAFZNQ010000083.1 GCA_017552965.1 Abditibacteriota bacterium
CCTCTTCGGGGGTCAGCCAGGTCACGGAATCTATATCCCCCCGCTGTTTCATCCAGTCGAGCCAGCGGTTTTCCGCCGCGTCGTTCTTAGCGCACAGATACAGCCGGGGGGTCTCCCTGTTCACCAGCCCCTGCAGGCCGGACAGCAGCAGCTTCATATCAAAGGGGAGCCCTGCCGTGTCCACCACCCAGAGATGCCTGCTCACGGTGTGTGACACGGGCAGGATGTCTTCCCCGGGGAATTCCGGCGGGCTGTAGGAGAGACCCCGGGGATACAGGCCGGGCTCGACTTCTTTCAGCATGGGAAAATCGGAGCCGGGCCTGTCGGGAAAAGGGCCGGTCCAGGCGTAGATATCCGCCTTGTCGATCCAGACGTCGCAGTTCTGATACCACCGGACCACGGCCTCGATCTCCTTTTGCCCCTCCAGCACCTCAAAGGGAACCGGATACAGCGTGTAGTCTTCGCCCGTGTCCCGTATGAGAAAACGGCTTTCGCCGTAGTTGACTTCGCCCCTGTTGGCCGAAGCATAAAGGCCGAAGGCGGCAAACTCCGGCACGGTATCTGCCTTGCCCGCCTTTATTCGGAACACGGCCACGTAACGCCCCGGAGCCAGATCCCTGTATTGGCCGTAAAACACGTATTCCGAGGCCGCGTCCTCCACGCCGCAAAAACGGGCCAGGCCCCCGGAAGCGGCGCTGTCCTTCACGATGACCCCCGAAAGGCCCGAGCCGACTGATTCCGCCTCCCATACCTCCAGAGGGGCCGAGGAGACCCGGAAGGCTTCCCCGCCCTTTACGAACCGGTCAGCCGCAGCGGCCAATACCGGCATACAGGCAATAAATATCAGAAGAGTGATGAAGCTTTTTTTCATATACGTATCCTGCGTTCCCGCGCTCATCGGGGGCAGCATTCATTGTTATGCGCAAGTGGTTTTGAATGCTCCGGTATTTATTATATCACAAACATCTCAAGATACTCGCCGGCGCCCATATAATGCCCTGCGAGTCATCCCGCCGCGGCCGGCCATAGGAAAATCGCGTAAGCGTCCGGCCGTTCTCTCCGCCGGGATGGCGTTCGGGAGGAGTCTCATTCTTCCCCGTATTGCAAAAAGGGCGGGATTGATGTATATTGATAGTGGAAATCATTCACAGCGGAGTAAAAGATATGAAAAAGCTGTTTTTGCTGCTGGCGCTTCTGGGGCTGGCGCTCTGCGCCTGCGCCCGGGAATACAACGTGCTGGACTACGGCGCCGTGGGGGACAAAACCACCGACTGCACGGTCGCCTTTCAGAAGGCCATAGACGAATGCTATGAGAACAAGGGCGGCACAGTATTCGTGCCCACCGGCGAATACATGGTGAAGGGCTGCCTGGAGGTGAAGGACGGAGTGCTGCTCAAGGGCACCTATGAGGCGCCTCCCACCAACGACGGCTCCAACAAGCCCAACGCAGCGGGCAACATGAAGGGCTCCATACTGGCCGCCTACGGCGGCAAGAACGACCCCGACGGCCCGGCCTTTCTGAACCTCACCGGCAACAATTCCGGCGTGCAGGGCTTCATCATCCACTATCCCGAGTGGAGCCAGGAGACCGTGCCTCCCATCCCCTACTCTCCCTGCATAGGCAGCAAGGGCGGCAGCAACCATTCGGTGAAAAACGTCAACCTGCTGAACGCCTACGTGGGCATCAGCTTTTACGCCTGCGACCGCATGACCATAGACGGCATCCACGGCTATCCCATCAAGACGGGCATCAGGATAGACCTGTGCGGCGACATCTGCCGCATAGAAAACTGCCACTTCTGGCCCTTCAACATGTGGTACAGCACCGAGGATCCCTACTGCGTGTGGATCAACAAACACGGCATCGCCTTTGATTTCGGCCGCACCGACTGGCAGTCTGTGATGAACACCTTCTGCTTCGGCTACGGCACGGGCTATCACTTCGCCAACTACGGCACCGGCGGCTCCAACGGCAGCTTCGTGGGCATAGGCGCCGACAGCTGCACCAACGCGGTAGTGGTGGAAGACATACATCCCATGGGCCTGGCCATCACCAACGGCGAATTCGTGGGCCGCTGGAACTCCAGGGACTCCAGTCAGGTGGTCATCAAGGACAAGGCGGCCGGCAAGGTGAGCCTGCTGAACTGCGCCTTCTGGGGTCCCAACACCACCTGCATACGCTGCGATGCCGACAAGGCCCGCCTGTCGGTCATAGGCTGCACCTTTGAGAGCTGGGACTCCAATGGAGAGAAGCAGGGAGCCGTCACCCTCAACAGAGGGATAGGCATCATCAACAGCAACACCTTTGCGGACAACACCCGGCACATAGTCATAGGCAAACAGGCCCGTGGCGCCGTCATCACCGGCAACTATTCCGAGAACTTCCTGTCGGTCCAGAACGGCATAGGCAAGCTCTGCAAGATAGCGGACAACATTCCCGAGCCCTATGAGTTCACCCGGGAAAACTACGCCAACTACAACCTGAAGTTCAACGGCGAGAAGGACAAGCAGTATATCAGCGGCTTCATATACGCCGAGCCCACCCGGGGAGGCTCCCGCTGGAGCAGCAAGGGAGCGGCCATAGAGCTGCCCGGCAACCCCGGAGAGACCTACACCGTGTCCTTCAGGGTGGACGTGGTCAAGGCCGCCATGATGGAAGGCGCCGGCATATACGTGGGCGACAAGAACCTGATGCCCTTTACCGGCGAAGGCTCCTTCGTCTTCAAGAACAAGGTCAAGATGCCCAAGGAGGGCAAGATCACCTTTACCGTCAAGTGCAAAAACTGGGTCCCCCACGAGCTGGACGAGACCAACCTGGACACCAGAGTGCTGGGCGTCGCCTTCATGGAGGCCAATATGGTCAGCGACCCCAAGGCCAGGACCTTCAGCATGAACACCCTGTCCTACTGATATACTAAGCCCCCGCGCCGGCGGGGGCTGTTTTTTGTCGCCGGCGGGGGTCTGTTCTGCGTTGGGGGAACAGGGCCCCGCGGCGCGGCGATGACCTGCCGCAGCCCGGGGCGTGGACGCCCAAACCCCTGTCCGCGGGCTTGCCTCTGCAAAAAGCGTTGACATATCTTTCAAAGTACATTATAATCATATTATAAGTTCATCGGCGGCCGCCCTTCTCTGCGGCGGCCGCGAAAAGGGACACGGTTATGAAAAAAACTATCATTGCAATATTGACGCTGCTGCTTTTCTGCGGCGCACTTTGGGCCGCCGACAGCGACGTCTCCCCCACGAACCCCAAATATCTGGAATGGCTGGAATCCGGCAGTATGCCCGTTAAGACGGCGTCGGGGAACTATGTCTTCACGGGCCACGTACCTCCGCAGTTTGCTTCCTGGACCCTGCCGGAGTATACCCTGAAAAAGGGCTCCCTGCCCGCCTCCTACGATCTGAGGGACGAAGGAAGAGTGCCGGCCGTCCGGGACCAGGACAAATTCGGGATATGCTGGGCCTTCGCCGGCGTAGGCGGCATGGAAGGCAACTATCTCACCCGGCATCCCAACACCAGCATAGAGTATTCCACCTTCAATCTGGTGCGCTGGTGCAACGGCCCCTTCGGCAGCACCCTGAACAGCGGCGGCAACTATCTGAAAACAACCGCCTATTTTGCCCAGCTGGGAGGGCCCAGGTATGAATGGGAAGACCCCATAGACTATTCCCTGGACAAAGACAGCGTTCCCCCCGCCCCCAGGACCGCTCCCGCGCTGAGGGGCTGCATTACCGGAGCGGAGTACGTCCCCACCATATTTAAATTCGGCGACTCGGAGATCTGGGACGGCAGCACCCTGAACGCCGCCGCCATGGACCACATCAAGGAGCTCATTATTAACGAGGGAGCGGTGGAGTTTGCCTATTATTCCGACACTAAGACTTATCTGAACACGACCAACTCCGGCGGCACCGCCTATTACTGCAACAAAGAAAAATCGACCGACCATGAGATACTCATCATCGGCTGGGACGACAACTACTCCAGATACAATTTCAAGACCGCGGCCCCCGGCAACGGAGCCTGGCTGGCCAGGAACAGCTGGGGGACCGACTGGGGCGACGACGGCTATTTCTGGATGTCTTATTACGACAAAAGCGCCGAGCAATACGCCAAGTTCACCATGACCGAGGACGCCTCCATATACGATGGGGCTTATTTCATGGAACAGAAGGGCCTCACCAACGGATTCAAAAACTGCAACTGGGGCAAGGCAGTATTCGTTACCGCCGGCCAGGGAACGCTGGTGGACGCCGCCACCTACGTGCTGGCGGGAGGAAGAAACGTGAACTGCTTGGTGTTCGTCAACGGCGTCCAGAAACGAAACGTCGCCAGATACTGCGAATGGCCGGGCTACTATTTATTCAGGGTCAACGTGGATTACTCGGACGGAGACAAGCTGGAGGTCCGTTTCAGGTATGATTCGGATATCGACGACGGCGTGTATTACGTCCCCGTATGCGACGACGTTTCCGATTGTTATTCCGGCAGCTATATATCCACAGACGGCAAGAACTGGAAGGATACCCTTACCTATTTCAGCGACCCTTACGCGGTATGTATCAAGGCGTACTGCAAGCAGATAGTCGTTACGGGCGTTTCCCTGGACCGGTCGTCCCTGGAGCTTTACGAAGGCGACACCCAATATCTGAAAGCAACGGTGCTCCCCGAAAAGGTGGACGACAAGCAGGTCGTCTGGTCCTCCTCCGACACCTCCGTCGCCACGGTCTCCTCAGACGGCATGGTGACGGCAAAGAGCCCCGGCTCCGCCGTGATCACCGTCAAGACCGTTCAGGGGAATTACACCGCCAAATGCAAGGTCACCGTCAAGAGGCGCGTCCCCGTAACGACGGTTGAACTGGACGTGTCCAAGCTCACCCTTCTGGTGGGAGAGACCCGGACCCTCAAAGCCACGGTGTATCCGGTTGACGCTACCCAACAAAGCGTCCGCTGGATGAGCAGCGACACCTCCATAGCCGAGGTGGACAATAACGGCGTGGTCACCGCCGTGGGCGAAGGCGAAACCAAAATCAAGGTCAAGACCGTTGACGGCGGCTTTACGGCAGCCTGCAAGGTGACCGTCAAGGGCGAGGTCAAAGTCACCGGCATCACTCTCGACACCGACTTCATGGAAATGGTCGTGGGAGAGTCCAGGCTCCTCGTTGCGAAGGTAACGCCGGAGGACGCCACGGACAAGACCGTCCTGTGGTCCTCCAATTATCCCGACATAGCGGAGGTGACCCGCGAAGGCGTGGTGACCGCAAAACAGTCCGGCATGGCCGAGATCACCGCCAGGACCGCCGACGGCGGCTTTACCGCCAAATGCTACCTGATCATCGGGGACAGGGTCCCGGTCACGGGAGTGGAGCTGGACAGCTCCTCCCTGACCCTTTACGAAGGTGAGACCAAGACCCTCAAGGCCACTGTGGCCCCGGAGAACGCCACCGACGACACGGTATTCTGGATCTCGGACAATTCCGTCGTGGCGGAGGTGTCCCGCTCCGGAGACGTGACCGGCTATCAAGCCGGAACCGCCATTATTACAGCCGAGACCGCGGACGGCGGCTTTACCGCCACCTGCAAGGTAACGGTCAGGAAAAAGAACGTCCCCGTAACGGGGATCCGGTTGAACACGGATTTCATCAAGCTGGAAAAAGGCGACTCAGCGACGCTGCTCGCCAGGATAGTCCCCTCCGACGCCACCGTCAAGGCCCTCACATGGTCCACCGACGACAAGTCCATAGCCACCGTGTCCTCCAAGGGAGTGGTCACGGCAGTGGGCCCAGGCACCACCAAGGTACGTGTGAAGACCCGGGACGGCGGCTTTACCGCCAAATGCAAGGTGAGAGTGGTGATCTCCGTCACCGGAGTCGCTCTGAACAAGACCACCCTCAGGCTCATGCCCGGAGCCTCGGAGACCCTGACGGCCGGCGTGCTGCCGGCGGACGCCACCAACAAGGAGGTCACCTGGATGACCTACGATCCCTCCGTGGCCGTGGTGGATGCAAACGGCAAGGTGACGGCCGTGGGCGTGGGAGAGACCAGGATCCGGGCCAAGACCCGGGACGGGGGCTTCAAGGCCAAGTGCAAGGTAAAGGTGGCAGTCCCGGTCACGGGGCTCAGTCTGGACAAGACCTCCGTCACCATAAACACGGGCGCCACCGTCACCCTCCGGGCCACGGTGTCTCCCGAC
>JAFZNQ010000084.1 GCA_017552965.1 Abditibacteriota bacterium
AAAGAATTCGCCAAAATCAAATTTGCCACAAAAGGTTCTTTCCCGCGTTGAGTTGTCATCGTACTTTACGATAAAAGACAGTGTTCCTGCATCATTAGCAAAACAGCCAGCCGTTCTCAAGATAAGTCTCACAGCTATTGCAGCTTTTTCAAAGCACTCTTTGAAGGCAGCGCTGCGTGATTTGTACGCCCATTTATAGGGCTTGTGGTATTCGCTTTCATGCAAAGGGTTATACTTGTAGTTTATAGAATCTGCTGTAATGGTAAGACTGTCTTCGTAGTATTCTTCTGCAAAATAGCCTGAGCCACTCTCCATCGTGATCTTGACTATTTCCTTACCTTCATCATAAAAAACTAGAGACGGCATACCCTCTGCGAAGCACCAGGCTTCGATATTCAGATCTTTGAAGCTTTTTATAATGCTCTCTTCGTTATGGAAGTAGTCACGCAGCTTGTCCATTAAATCCAGGTATATTCCCGACTTGACTTTGCTTTTGCTGACTATTTGTTCATCAGGCAGTGAACCTACCAAATCTCCAGGCAACACCAAAGAATCGTAGATATATGACACAGTCATATTGTTCAGGGCCAAGAATGAATCGGGGGCTATCCAGAACAGCCCGGGAGTGATCGTGCCTTTGCCGTTGCCCTTTATAGCCATGGCCCTGTCAAAGATATCCGCAAAAGCTGCGCGGTTGCCGGGGTTCGGGTCGGCAGAGTACTCCAGCGCGATCTCATAGAGATCCCACATAATATATATATCGTCTGCGCTGTTATAATACTTTGTGATCCAGCCGAACCCGTCCGGAATGGTGTCAAAATCAGTCGGAGCAGGCGCTTCGATACCAAACAGCTCTTTTATGCAAATACAACTCTTGGCTCTTGCATCCTTGTCTATCTTACGGTTAAACAGTCCGAATACCGTAAAAGGATCGATATCCGCAAACCGACCGTCTATCTCCAAAAGATGGATATCCACGTTTTGGGATTCACAATACAGCCTGATCTTATCTGTCAGCACCATCCTGTTGTATTTAAAGTCCAGCAATTTGCCGGCCAGTTCTTTGTAAAAAGTTACCCAGTCAAACAGATTATCTTTGCTCATTTCATTCTCCCTATCCCTGCACCACCAATGATCCGAAATACTTCTCGGCAATGGCTTCCAGCTGCTTTTTTATTTCTAAGAAATTACAATTCAGATCCAGAGTCTTTACGGCTATACTGTTGCCACTCATGTTATACGATTCATCAGGCAGTATTTGCTCGTCGGTCTTGGCATACAGCAGCATTCCGGACACATCGTAATCAGCACTTTCGTATGCCTTATTTTTTACATATGTAAAAATCTGGTACAGATGAGCAGAGCGTATCTTTTGGCCGCCTATGTTCGACAACAGAATAGAATAGTAAAACTTGGCGTCGATAATAAGTATCTTGTTGCCCTTGCTAAGCACTATATCAGACTGCATGCTGGGAAGCAGTTTTGTGTCATCTTCGTCGTCAAGAACCCATTTTATTCTGGGCGATCTGGCTGTGATCCCTTGATCCCTGTATTCTTTGGCATAATAGTTCAGAATAAACTTCTCGTAAAGTCGGAATAGCTGCTTTTGTCCGAAATAATCTTCCAGATAGGCAGAACCGTCCCCTTGTTTCTGGAGCAAATCCCTCAAAACCAGACCGCAAAAGAAAATGATCAGCTCGTAGATCTTGTTGTTGCGATTGTATTGGAGTCTCCAATTGATTGTGCTGACATCAAGCTCTTCTGCTTCATTAAAGAAAAACAGTAGATCGCGCAGTCTCTTCTTTCGTTTTTCTTCAACATTCACTCCCTTGCGAAGCAGCCACAGAATAGCAGTCTTGATGATGCAGTTCATATAAGAGTTTACTGAAAACTCGTCATACACGCAAACTAACCGCCTTTTAAACAAGCTCCTTGTCTGTATAGACTCCGAAATGTCTATGCGCCCCCGCAAGATCGATAGTGGCTCGGAGTACACGATATAGTCTCTGCCAAGTCCGCGGCGCAATAGACTCGTCACGCTGATAGAAATCAGCTCGGCGCATAGATCCGCGTGGTTTTTAAATGGCTCTGTTCCTAAGATCTGATAGTCCTTTTTATTCAGTTCATCAAATGCATAGGCAAGCATGTAATAAACATTTTGTATGTTTATTCGAGTATTGATCACTTCACGGCTTCCTTCAGCTTCTCTGACTCTTCTTTTACCTTATCAGGACTGTCAAACCAGTATTCCTCCAAGAGCGGGCATAATTCGTATTCTACGATATTTTTCAGAGTATTGGCAAAATAGGGGTTGCTATCTGTATATTTTTTGAGATCACAGAGAAAACTGTGTCCTATGCAAAAGCCCTTACCCAAAGTATATGTGATAGTCTCGTTTAGCTTTATTATTCTCTTTACAAGCTCATCAAACTTTTCGTTTGAAAGATCAGCCTGGTATTTCTTAAATCCATCACTGCCAAAAGCAGGAGTCAGTTCGTAAAAGGCAAACCTTCTCCTGAGGGCGTAGTCAAGCATGGCCAGGCTGCGGTCGGCAGTATTCATCAGGCCTATAATATACACGTTCTCGGGCACAAAAAATGATTCAGCATTTTGGGTATTCTTCTGATATACCAGCTGAAGCGCATATTCCTTCCCGCGTTTATCGCTCTCAATGAGCATAAAGAGCTCGCCGAGTATCTTGCTCATGTTGCCACGGTTGATCTCGTCTATGATAAAGAAGTATTTATTACCAGGGTCTTTTTCAGCATTTTTACAGAATTCATAGAACACCCCTTTTGTGAGCTCAAAGCCTTCGCTCGACGCCTTCGGTCGGAAACCCATGATAAAGTCTTCATACGAATAGCTCTGGTGGAATTGGATCATCTTCACCCGGCTATCATCTTTTGTGCCGGCCAAAGCCCAGGCCAGACGCTTGGCGGCAAAGGTCTTGCCCACACCCGGAGGTCCCTGCAAAATGACATTTTTCTTGTATTCGACAAGGGCCTTCAAACGATCAAAACTATCCGCACTCATATAGACTTCGCCGAGGAAATCGAGCTGGGAATAATTGTTCCGATCGTTGATTATGATATGACTCGCCATTGGATACAAGGTCTTCAACTTAGTCACAAGTTCATTTTTGCTGCTTATATCATTCAAAGCCTGCATGGGAGCTTGTCCTGGATAATCAAATTCAGCAGTATTTGCCCATACAACCTTGTGTATATGCTTGTAGTCTTCCCTGGTAGGATCATACACATAATCAGACTTCACAACGCCACAGCCCAGCAAATGAAAACGGCCTTTCTTCACATACACCACATCGCCTGGCTTCATTTCAGTTGCAAACTTCCAGGCAGCTTTGGCGGTAGTTTTCTTATATTCGCCTATAGCCCTGAATATCTTGTTGGATATCTCCTGAGGACTGCCGTACGCCCCCAGGTTCTCTAATCCCAGATCCTCAAGGGCAAGTCCCATTATACCTGCCGAAAAAAACTCTTCCCACTTATTAGCATTCTCACCGGGCGAATACAGCCAATAACGGCAAACCCCATTATTACCATTAGAGGGAGATCCATTCACATAGCTGCCTTTGTCAATATCGGGGATCAATTCTGGTATTGTCTTTGGTTTACCATTATACATCACAGCATAATCATTATATATCTCCAGAGCAATTTTCAGGTCTTTGACCAGTTCTTCTTCCGAAGGAAGGCTGTTCTTATGATATTCCTTGTAGCAAATGGTTCCGGCCTTGTATTTCTTTCTCTTGTCATCATCAAGAGCCAGATCCATCGGGGGATCATAGCGAAAATCACGAATACCAATAGACTTTCGTATATTATTGGCATTATCCCTTAATACCGCAGTTATTCTCTTGCCAATTTGGCGCTTAACATCCTTGATCCCTTGAACTAAAGCCAGATACAGTCTGTCGGTATCTTTTGACAGCATATACACGACATACACACCTCGTACAGTCGTATCTGTTACTGCATCATCAAAAATAGAGACAAAAGGAGTATCGCTCCAGCCTCCAACAGCAAGAGTTGCCTTGATCTTATATTGATCGCGGCTAAGACCCGTCGTTTCGTAAAGCGCCTTTGGCAGGTTTTCTTCTATATACCTCTTGTATTCAATATCCTTGGTATTCTTCGCATCACCATATCCTTTGACGAAATGCTCCAATATTGGTCTCAGTTCAGTCATATTCACCTCTGCTATTACAACAGTCTATTTCTTATTAGTATTTGAACTTTATATTATTCGTGGCATTCTTATCTGCTTTCATAGGCAGACTTCCTGTTTGGTTTAGCCCCAGATATTCCTGCTGCAAACCATGATATAATAATGCATTTTCTTTTCCTCCACTACTCCACTTTTCTGTTGGCAAAGGTGATCATCAGCTCGATACCTCCGGTTCTTCTCTGTCGACGTGTATTTGCTATATACCGGCGTTTCTGGGCCTCATTGGGGAACCTGTCCCTGATAAGCTGCAGCAGCTCCTGCGGCTTGTTTTCCCGTGCCGCTATGTCTTTGCAAAAGCTGGCAGTCAGATTGGTCCCGTAGTTCTGAAGATCGTTGATCATGGCGTCGATGAGGTCCTTTTCGCTCTCAAAGGCAGGGTCGGACTGGATCGTCTTGAGTATGTTGCGGGCTTTGTTTTCGTTGCCCTGCAGGCCGCCCTCAGAACCTTTGAGCTTGCCGTTGACGATCTGCTGCTTCAGGTCCTTGTAGTTGTCCCAGAAGTCCCACGGCAGATCCAGCCGCGGCTCTCCATAGTCACACGCTATACGGTCATAGGCATCTTCCAGGCTGGTCTCATTCAGCTTGTTGGTTCCCGGCTGGTTTTCCACCACGTAGATATTGCGGCCTCTGCGGGCAAAGAATATGTTTTCTGTCTCTTTGGCCTTTTTGCTGGTCTTGATATTGTTGGAGAGCAGTCCCGCAGCCTCGTACACCTCCGGGCGCTCTGTCCGTATATCGTCTAATCTGTTGCGGACTTTGGTGATAAAGCTCTCCTCTTCCTCCGGCAGACTGTTGACCTTTTTGAACAGATTTGATGCAGTAGGCTCTTCCTCCTCGGAGAGTATCTGGGCGTCTTCGCCCAAAATACCGTGGATCATGGCCAGCTTGCCCTTGGCTATGCTCTCTATATCCAGCCCCGCTTCTTCCGCCTTGGGACCGGGGAAGAAGTTGTATATATACAGCTCGTCAAAGATCTTGCTGCCTATACGGTTGATACGTCCCACTCTCTGGATCACCCGCACCGGATTCCAGGGGATGTCATAGTTGATGACGGCCCCGGCCATAGGCAGGTTGAAACCCTCTGACAGGCGGTCGGTGGCTATGATGACGTCATAGTCGTTTTTCCTCTCCGACTCCTTCAAGTTCTCAAAATTGGCCCGGATAGTGGCCCTCAGACTGTCGGTGATATCCCCGTCAATGCACAGGATTCTCTTAGGATCCACTCCCAGCAGCGCCAGGTCCTCGCTGTCAAACCGCTTCTTCAAGTGCTTGACCGTGTCCATATATTCGGTGAAAAGTATTATCTTGCGCACCGGCTCGCCATGCTTGCGAATTTTCAAAATCTTGGCCATCTCCCGGCAAACAGTGTCGAACTTGGGGTCGTCTTCCTCCAGTCGGAGTTCCTTTGCGCGTCCGATGAACTCAGTAAAGCACCGTATGTCTCCCTTAATAGCATTGAGGAATTCTTCCTTGCAAGATTCGGAAAACTCATATGTATTGCTGTCCTGATCCTTGCCTCTTCCTCTGCCTGTATTCCAATACTCTGTGAGAGTTGATGAGAACTCGTCGCTTTCGGGGTCCATCCCGTCCAGAGCCCGCACCAGTTCCTTGCCCATAACAAAGGTCCCGGTTGCCTCAACAAAATCCCTTGCAAGTCTGTAATACTCGACAAAATTTTCGAGTGTCTGCACAAATGCGCCGAAGCTGCTCTCCAGCCTCTTGACCACCAGCCGCTTCATATGATTGCGCAGCTGAGTCTGGTATACCGATTCAAACTGAGCGTCTTCGTCAGACCGCTCCCCTTTGACTGATCCAAAACGGAAGGGCATATAAATAGCGCCGGAAAACACATCATCACTGTTCCCGTTCGCGTCATTATCACCTTCGTTGTCAAAAAACTTTAGCACCTTGTCATAAAAGGCATTCTGCTCCGGCGTGAGCCCGTATGCCTTTTCTATGGGCGGGACCACCTTTGGCATAGGAGGCAGATCCTTTTTATACTCGTTGTCAAGATCGAGATCCTTGCGGTTGCGGCGGATGACCACAGGGGCTATGAGGCCCCGCACCCTTTTGAACATGGCATTCACAACTCGTGTCAAATGCTTCACCATATCGTCGTCGGACACATCGGGAGTGACAGGGATAAACAGCTTCTCTGCCCATGCCCTGAAAGCAGCTCTCCCCTGCCGCCTTACGGCTGCGTCGGAGCTGCGGAGCTGGCTTTTGATGAATCCGGCGTATTTTTGGAGCCTGGCCGCCTCGGTGAGGGCGCTGTCCAGGCCCTTCAGATTGACCTGGGGATCCTTGGTGTTCATAAAGAGCCCCAAGAGAGCCAGCAGATCCAGAGGGGAGTTGTTGAGAGGAGTGGCGGTAAGGAGTATCACCTTTCTTTCCGCGCAGATCTGCTTTATCATGTCATAGGTACCTGTCTTCATGTTGCGGAAGCTGTGGGCCTCGTCTATGATAATGAGCTCGGGGTCATAGGTGTTGCAGTGCTCCAGCGCAGCGTCCAGCTTGCCCCTGGAAAACACATGAGCGCCTGTCCGGAACTCAGCCATATAGGTCTCCCAGCCGCCGGAGGTGGAGTCGCCCCTGAGGCCAGGAGGACAGATGATGACTGTCTTGTTTTTGGCGCCCAGGGCGTTGATGATGCGGCTGGCTATGACTGTCTTGCCCAGACCTACCACGTCTGCCAGTATGACGCCGCCCCGTTCTTTGATGATGCTGATCGCCTGGTTGACCGCGTCTCTCTGATATGCGTAGTCGGTATAACCCTCTGGGAGCAAATCGGTCCTGTCTTCGTTGCCGTCATAGGTATTGGCTTCCACGTACGCTCTGAGAACGGCTGTTAAGGCGGTAAAGGGATCCTGGCTCACCGCGGGGCTGTTGGTCTCCAGCACCTTGATGACTCTCTCCCTCACTCCTTCATCCTCTGTGATAGGTATCGACCGATCCCACAGCCTGTCAAAGTATTCTTTTGACAGGCTGTACCCCTGATCATCATTGATACCTACGTTGAATTCCTGATTGCCCTTCAGGCCCGACATAGTCAGGTTGCTGGAACCGGTGATGATAAAAGAGTGAGCGCTGTTATTTAATTTAAAGAGATACAGCTTTCCATGATTGGGCTCCCGGGTCTTGCGTATCTTGATCCTGCCGTCGGCAAGGAGGCCGAGGTAAAACCGCAGGTCTTCGCCGAACTCCCGGCTGTCATTCTCATCGGATCGCAGGAAGCTATGCAGCGAGCTGATATAATTCTCTATATTATCGGCCTTCGAGACTTTGCCGTCAGGCTCTGCCTCCACCACCCGGCGGGACTGTTCCCTGATCTGCTCCTCCGTGTCCATGCCCACCAGGATCCTCAGGTCTATGGGCTCCCCGGCCCCGGCCTTGGCCCTGAGCGACTCCATCAGCTCCTGTATGCCTGAAAAATAGAAGTAGCCCACCAAGAATCTCATTTCCACTGAGTCCCGTATTACTTCCCTTATCCGGTCAACCAGATATTCGTTTTTTTCGGGGTCGTTGATATAGATATTTGCCATTATTTGACGCTCCTTTCGATAAACTCTATCTCTTCCTCGGTAAAGTCAAACAGACCGTAAACCGCCTTGTTGATCTCGGCTTCCGCCTGTTCAAGCAAGGTTGTGTCTTGGCCGGCGGCTTCTGCTTTATCATAGAGATCATCAAAATGTTCAGCCTGTTCCTTGGTGATCTTGGGAACGGGAAGCTCAATGATTTTGTACTTTTTCCACTGTGTTGTTCCCTGACCGGACGATGGAGCGTCTTTAGAGAAATAGTATTCTGAAACCTTTGAATTAAGGAAACAAGCCATATACTTTACACAAGTATCTATGATCATATAAAACGCAGAATCTCCGATATAATAATGCTTATCAGCATCAACGATAAACTTAGGCTTGTCTGAAAGCTGACCCCATATGATTTTTTCTTTTTCGAAGTCCTGCCAGTAGGCAATAGAATCTTGAACCTCAAACCATTTGTTGTTTGTCTTTTTTCGGGCATTGCACCTCTCGCCGTTGACCTCGATATTCTTCTTGCCGCTTTGTTCCAGCCTTTCCTTGCCAAAACTCAAGAGATGTTTTTTTACAGCTGGATAATTGTCAATGTTATAATTCCTTGCGGGAAAAGTACATATCAGCCACTTGTCCGAAAAGTCAGCCCGGTATCGAAACATATCCCGACCCTGCAGCAGAGGTTTGATGATCTCGGCGGATCTGGGATCTTCCCGTATGAGCCTGTCTTTGGTAGCTCCATTTATAACAAATGCCTCGTTATAGCCGGTCAATATGCCTCTATTGATGCTCACATTCCATTCTTTCAGCGGCGTACCCTTTGCTTCTATTTTGGCTTTGATACTCTGCTCTATGGGAGAGAGTATCACCCAGCTGTTGGAACTGTTAAACGCGCATGCAATAGCCTTTTCCGTTTCCTGACGCAAATACAATACATCCTGCTTTAGTATCAACGATCTGCAGCGGCCGGTGTTTTCACTCTTGTTATAGAGCAGTATATTGGTATCCACCGTCGCATTCTCAAACTGACCGGGGCCCAGGTCTATGAGCAAACGAGGGTCTGTGTTTTGAGCCAGCTCGGTGCGCAGCTTTTCGCCGAATGCTTGTTTCATCCACTTTTTTGATGTTATGTAACACAGAGTCCCGCCAGGCTTCAGCAGATTGCTCTGGTTGCTGAAGCCCAGCTCGTAAAACAGGCAGTATATGTCTCCCATTCTGTCAAAGGTCTTGTAGTTATACGGCTTATACAGGTCTCCCAACCTACTGCCGTCTTTTTGCAGCTGGATATAAGGCGGATTGCCAATTATAATGTCAAAGCCGCCCTTTACCTCGGAAAAGAATATGGAGTAGAGCATGTAATTCCGGGGCTGGTCAGGATCTTCAACAGGGATGCCGGCGATCCGGTCTGCCAGGGTGAAGATAGCCCTCTTCACAGTCTTTTTGATATCGGGGGTGATGTCACTGTAATACTTGTCCTTCAGGGCTTCCAGCAGCTTGAGATCCTTGTAAAACTTGTCCTCACCATCATTAAACAGCAGGCTCGTATCCATACTGAAGCCAAAGTTCTTCCCTTCGATGTTGTATATCAGGCTGTTGCCCTGCATAAATTTGAAGTCCAGTGATGGCAAGGGCTCTATGCCATAGTTGTCTTTGTCCGGATCAGGCTGCTGTTCTATGAGTAGGGAAAGGAAGCACCTGAGCATGGTGATCTCTGCCGCTATGGGCTGGATGTCTGCGCCGTAGATGCAGTTTTTGATGATACCCAGCTTGCGCCGGAAGGGAGTTTCCTCTTCCGACACAAAGTCTGTTCCTTCGCGCTCCAGAGGATCGACTATCTCCAGCAGGCGGATTATCCTGTGGAGAGCGCCCATAGGAAAGGCTCCGGAGCCGCAGGCGGGGTCAAATATGCGCACAGACATGAGAGCTTCGGCTATTTCATAGGCTTTGCCAGCCAGCTCCGCCGGCAGAGCGTCTTCCTCAAACAGATGACACAGGTCGTCAGGCGAACAACCTGTCTTACCGGCAAGATAGTCTTTCAGAGCTTCATCCACCATAAAGTCCACGATCTCACGCCGGGTATAATAGCTCCCGGATGATTTACGCGCAGACTCCTGGGTTTCCGGATTGATTTCTGCTGCCAGCAAATTTTCAAATATTTTGCCCAGCATCTCGGGGTCCAGAGCTATATCCTGGTCGGAGGTAGTGTTTTCATCCACTGTGAAGTTGTACCGGGCGAATATATCCAGAATGCCTTCCGATTTTATTTCTTCTATGATGCTGTGGTGGTCCCTGACGCCGAAGAAGAGGCTGTTGGGCACCCGGGCGCGCTTTTCACTGTCTCTGTATTTGTAGTCAGAGAAGCAGTCGCTGCGGTATTCCAGGGGCTTGTTATTATTCCTGCGGGCCGTTCTGCTGCCCTTAAAAGTGACGGTCTTGCCGTTGACTTCTATTTTTACATCTTTGTCCTGATAGACAATGTCCTGACAGTCAAAGAGACCGCCGTTGACATAGGGTATCGCGCCAAAAAGCTCTTTCAGAGCGTGGCCGGGATCTATGAACATCTTTTTATATCTGTATTTGAAGTGGTCGCCGTAGAGAGGGTTGTAGTATTCACCCGGATCGCCAAAGGTTCTCTTGTCTGTCTCGGTAGAGAGAGTGGGGAAAAACAGGTTTTGCAGTATAGCGTTGTAGTAGCAGTCTCCGCTTTCCGGGTCAAAGTCTTTGAGCACAGACGCAAGAGCGTGCCTGTCAAAGAGAATCTCGGGGATCAGGCCCTTTTGCTTCATGAACCACACGAACATGAGGCGTGTGATCAGCCGCAGAATGGCTTCCTTTTGCTTTTGCTCTTTGGGCTTGTTGGATTTTGTAAAGGGATACACAGACTCTGCTACCGCTCTGTTGTACCAGTCAACGATTTTGTTGTAAAACTCTTTGCTCACCTTCTCCACGGAAAAAGCGTTCTTCACCTTTTCAGGATCGCCCCAAAGCTCGTCAGCTGTCATCTGAAGTTTAAATGTCATGTTGTTGATAGCCGGAGACACGAAGTGGGTGAAGCGCCGGAAGTTGCTGGCCTTGGCCTTGCTCCCCTTGTAGGTCTTGTATATCAGGGACATGCGGAACCGGCACTCGTCATCATAGAATACAAATATGCCCATGTCATAGTTGTAGTCATTCATCAGGCGGCGGGCCTGCTCGTATTGCTGCTTTTTGCCGCTGCGCTCGGTCAGAGCCTTGTCTGTGGGTATGGCATATACGAGTGTATTGCAGTCACCGCATTTGCAGGAGAGCAGCTCTTCTCCTGGGTCGTCGGGGATAGATGTGGAATACTCTTCGCAACCGTCAAACTTTTCTTCGAAAAAGCCTCTCAGGAGCTCGATGAGTGTGTCTCTATCGGGATGGGGAGCTTTTTGCAGCTCCAGAATGTCATGAAGGAATAATTCGCAGGTCATGCGCGCCTCCTTTAATATTTAGATATTTTATTATAACATGCCTCCGGACAAAATACAATATTTTTCCTAAAAAATCTCTGCCCCTCAGGAGGCATTTTGGTGGTCATCGGGGAAGCATTTTCGGAGAGACGAGGCAGACGACGGCAATACGCTGTATTACGGGCTTTCGGGAGCGCTGTCCGGGGTGTGGAACACGCCCTCAGAGGCTGAAAATGAGGGAGCGGGTGCTTTTATTTAAGTTTTTCTTTTAAATTTTTATTTTTAAGGGGTGGTAATTTACCACCGATTGGGGGTGGTATTTTACCGCCTTTACGGTGGTAATTTATTATTGCCCACAGGTTATCCACAGGTCTGTGGACAAACGTGTGGGCAGAGAGGAAATCCTTTCCCGACGTAGGCTCCGCCCGATAGCGGGAGGGCGGCGCTCTGCAGTCTGCCACCGCGTGGAAGAGCGCTCTGCCGTCATCTCGCGCCATTGGCTTTGCCAAGGACGCTCAGAGATCCACGGGGGCACCGATGCCGTCAGGTATTGGGGGGGCCGTACAAGGCAGAGCAGCGATTAAGGCTTGTTCTTTGCCCTCCCTGTACGGCCCCTCCCATCTGCCGCCTCCGGCATAGCCGGAGTAAGGAATGCGGCAGACGGGCCCCACCGTAGATCTCTTACCCCAAATCGCGTAATGCTAACGCATTACACATATGCGATTTGGGCCGAGATGACGCGGGGAATTATCGTCGGCGCCGAGGTGACGCGGGGGGCTTTGTCCTCTGTCCCGGTGGGCTCTTGCATCAACGGGGCTCGCGGTTCTATTACAGGGGATCTCTTACCGCCTCCTGCGGAGGCGCCGAGATAACGTTGTTATTGAACGGGACAAGGCCGGGATGACGGGAACCGACACTTGGTCCTTCTCCGCCGAGTGGACCCCCCAACGGCCTTCGGCCGTCGGTGCCCCCACAGATCTCCAACGGGCGCGAACAAGTCGCGACCGCTGGGATGACGGCGGAGAGCCGGGATGACGCTGGGTTGTGGCGTGTGCAAAAAGCGTTCTCTTGTCCCGTTGGGTCTGTGCGTGGCCGTGGCTCGCGGTTCTATTACAGGGGACTTCTTACCGGTGAGGGCCTCCTGCCCTCACCGCCGAAGTGACGTTGTGTTTGAACGGGACAAGGCCGGGATGACGAGGGAGGGCTCGCGGAAATGTGCTATAATAATACCGGATTTCCATCGTCCTTGGAGAAATGATATGAACAAGCTGATATCCATACTCATCATCATCTGCGTGGCTGCCATTGGCTTGCGGCTGTATATGGCGAAGAAGGATGCCGACGCGCGCCGGATCGTCTCGTGCGTAAGCGAGCCCGTTGCCGAGCGGCCTGTCGGCAGTCCCTTGTCCTACGGCGCTCCCGTGACCTCCGGGGGGCCTATGCCCTCTGCGCATCAGTATATCGCCCCAAAAAGGATCGACAGCGCATTCCCCCGCGGGATGGTGAAGGGCGCTCCGGGCCTGTGGGAGATGCTTCATGACTACGCAAGGACCCATG
>JAFZNQ010000085.1 GCA_017552965.1 Abditibacteriota bacterium
CGGCGCCGGCCACGAAAAATGGGTGAAGGAGCACTTTACCCCCAAAGCCCTGGAAGCGAGAAACGCTTATCTGAAGGGCGAAGGCAGCGAACGCACCCGGCTGGGGCGGAAGCTGGACGCAAAGGCTGCGAGGCTGATGGGGGCGCCGGTGGAGCCCGAAAACCTGCTGGAGATAGACAGAGACACCGGAAAATACAAGATCATCAGGACCATAGAGTCCGGCGACACCCCCGATACCTACAAGTTTGATACAGAGGTGCTGGAAGAGGGAACTCTGAAAAAGAAGGACTGAGCGGGCCCCCGGCTGCGCCCCTCGGGAGCTCTGTGTTCTCTGCGACAGACCGATGGAGGAAAGAAGATCATGAAAACAGCATTGAAGGCTTGTCTGAAGCTGCTGCTGGCATTTGTCATTATTCTGTCGGCGTTGATGACCATAGTATTATTCAAACAAGAGATACGCATGTATAAGCTCGATGACGGTATGGTTTGGGGTTCCCCACCGCCGCCGCGCTATGAACAAACCTTTGAGTATATATTGGACCAGTGCGCCGAAAAGGAACTGAAGGAAAGATATACGGCCTATTTGCCCGACAGGGTCGTTGCCAATGCCAGGAAATTCGGCGGCAAGATCACCAAAAAGACCTCCTTTGTGGAGAGATATTCCGTCTTCGTGCTGCTGGATCTGCAGGAATACGTGATCTTTAAGACTAAGGCATATTCCGTGTACCACAGACAGGGAGAAGCCGTCATCGACTATGAGCGCAGGAAAACCGGATGCACCCTGAAGGGAATAGAATGGTGTCCCGAAGGAGAAGACCCCGACACGTGGATCAGGGAGCGCTTCCCGGAGGGTTACCTGGCAGAGAAAAGCCGGAACGAAAGGCTGGAAAAACAGGGAAAGGCAGAACCGCTGTCGCTTACGACGGACAGAATAGCCCTGGAGATGCTGGGAGTGCCGGTGGACAGGGGACGCACGCTCACTATAGATGAGTACAATGGAGACTACGAGCTGTCGGAGGCCGCGGGAGCGTATAAAAGAATCATAGAAAAGGACGTTCTGAAAAGGGGAAGTCCGCGGGTCAGGGCCCTGTACGATGATCCGGGGCTCCTGAGATTTATTCGGTGAACCGAGGGACTGTTTTCCCTCTGCAATATCTCTGATTTTGCAGAGGGAAATCTTTTGTCCTCCCGGCGGTGGCGGGTGCTTCGCCAGCCCCGCGTGTCATCTCTGCGTAAACGGCTTATGTCAAACGCTCCGGCGTTTGGCCGTTTGCGCTTTGAGATCCGGGCCGGGATCATTTGCCGTTACCTTGCTCCGGCTCTGCCGGAGACGGCAAATGAGAACGGCCGTATAGCGGGGCGAATAAAAATGCTATCGGAGGGTCCGGCTGCGCTCTGTGAATATGCCTCAGGAGCCCGCTTGCGCCAGCAACTCGTCGAGCAGTATGTTCAGATTAGTATGTCTGCTGAGGGAGTTGGTCCCTTTTTTGATATACTCCCATGACTCTTCATAGCTCTTTCCCTTTACCGCACCCGGGTCGTTTGTGATCTTTCGGGCAAGCTCCTCCGGGGCGTTGAGATACTGCTCAGAGTATTCTTCTGCCTTTTTCACCTTCTCCAAAGGGTCGAGATTTGCTTCATGATGCAGAAAGTGATCCAGGTTTGAAGAAAAATAATACAGGCGGTAGGGTATCGACAGCTTTCTGACCTTTATCGCTGTTTTTGACGTCAGATAGTCCAGGTTCTTCTTCTTTCGCTCGTTTCGCAGTATAATTTCCCCTTTGTTTTTACACAGTATACGGTTTTCTTCGTAGCGGATCTTCGACAATCTCTTATCCTCTTTAATGCTGTTTTCCGGGACGTAGGCGCCGTCGAGATCCGTGATCTGTATTATTTCCGAGATGTCCTTCGGCAATAGCTTTTCCTCGTCAAAGAAGCTTTTCAGCAACATGGTGTAAATGTATTTTTCTATATTCGTTGGGTCGCCTATGGCGGTGACGTCTCCGCCCCTCTCTGCAATAATGTGATTGCCGCTTTCGTCCGTGGCATTTTCGGACCTGACAAGAAAACGGACATATACAGATGGGTCTGTTTGATCGTATATCTCGGATATTGCATTTCGAAGGGCTTCCAGTTCAGATTTTCCTTCGACGAGAAAAAGTTTTATTTTTCTTTTGGGCTTTTGGGCCATCAGTAAAGTCCTCCGGCTTTTTTGATGGCCGCCACTATCTTGTGCCGCTTGGTCCGGCAGTACAGCTCTTCGTCCTGCTCGTTCATGATGATCTCACGGAAATAGGTGTCTCGCAGATTGTTGGTGGCGGCGATGTTTTTCAGCCGAAAATACCTGTTCCCGGGGTTGGTGGTTGTGAAATACAAAAACTTCTTGTTGATGACCTCCAGGGGCCGCAGGTTGTGGGACGTGAATATAAACTGTCCTTTTCCCGATTCCTCCAGCGCCTGAAGTATCTCCCCCAGCAGGTATTCATAGACGCCGGAGTCAAACTCGTCTATGGCGACGGTGACCGAGGGGTCGTTGAAGGCGGCGACGATCAGGAGAAGCACGGATATTATCTTGAGTATTCCGTCGGACTCGCACTTTAAGGGCAGTTCCTTTCCGTCTCTGCGGGTCACAAACATAATGTCCGATGCCGGCTCGCCGTTAATTGCCAGTGTCCTGGATAATTCTTTTATTCCCAAAGACAGGCCCGGCACCAACTGACCGAGAACGAGACTGATGTTGTCCACTATTTGGGTCAGAATCGGAAGACCGGCATCAGCTATCGTCGTCCACTGCAGGGCTAGGTTTATCCCGGTGTTTTTCCCTATGACCGGCAAAAGAGCGTGTAATGGGTCCGGAGCGGAATACGTGTAGTCTAAAACAAACAAGTACTTTTCGGCATACAGGCTGAGCTCGACCAGCACCTTGTAGAATACGTTGTTAGCATCGTGGGCTTTGAAGAGGGCCAGGGTCTCTCTCTGAAAGATAAACGACATGGGTGTCCTGACGGCGAACTGTTTGTTGACCTCCAGATCGATCATTGCTTTTTTGCCTTTGCCGGCAAGAATTTTCCGCTTTGTGTCGGGGACGAATGCGTTATCTTCGGATGATGAGTCTATGATCAGCTGCCGTTTGGGAGAATCTTCCCACTGCAGATAAAACCTTTCGTTGAATACCTCTACTTCCTTTTCTGTTTTCGGGATCATGTCTTCAGAGATACCGCTGTAGTCAGCTCTGATCTCATCGGGTGATTTGTACCTGCTCCTCAGGCAAAAGGAATAGGTGGCTTCACGTTGTTTTCCGTCCGGGTATAGCAGCTCAAATACATATTCCAGCTGTGCAAATTCTTTGCCCACAGTGACGGAATCGCCATATTCATTCGTCGGGTTGATGAACACCAGGCTTTTGCCGGACATCAGGCATTTCAGGAGCGAAAGAGCTTTGATAAACGCTGTTTTTCCGGAGCCGTTCTGGCCGTAAATACCCAGCAGATCCGACTCGCAGCTATCCAGTCCGGACTTGAAAACGATCTCCCCGTGCTCTACGTTCTTGAAGTTGTTGAGCACGGCTTTCTTTATTCTGACGTCAGGAAGTTCCTTGGCGTGTTCTTCCGAAAAGAAGGACTGTATTTCGTATTGATTGTCAGTGGGACGATATGTCCGGATCCCTTTTCCATCCTGCAGCTTCATGATGTGCCTCCCGATATTCAGGTTCAATACTATTGTAGCCTGTATTTGCGCAGAAGTCAATAGCAAACTGTCAAAACCGTATTTTTTATTCGGTTTTAGGCGATGGGCGGCGGTTTTTCGCTGAGTTTTTGCCGAGGACCGGCCCCTCCCATTTGCCCTCTCTGTCTGCGACAGAGTAATGTAAGGGCAGACGGGCCCCTCCGGAGGTCCCTTCCCCGGAAATCTCGTAATGCTGACGCATTACACATATGCGGTTTGCGCCGGGATGACGGGAGAGGAGTGCGTCTGTTTTTCCGCCGCGTGGACCCCCCAACGGCTTTCAGCCGTCGGTCCCCCCACAGATCTCCAACGCACACTGCCGGGATGACGGCGGAGAAGGACACGGCCGTGTGCGCCGGGATGACGGCGGAGAAGGGAACGTGTCAGGGTGAGAGGCGCAAAAACAGCAGGCCTGCCGAAGGCAGGCTGAAGGAGATAGAGTGGAGCGAAGACGGCGCCGGCCACGAAAAATGGGTGAAGGAGCACTTTACCCCCAAAGCCCTGGAAGCGAGAAACGCTTATCTGAAGGGCGAAGGCAGCGAACGCACCCGGCTGGGGCGGAAGCTGGACGC
>JAFZNQ010000086.1 GCA_017552965.1 Abditibacteriota bacterium
CTCTCCCATGCCGCCCTTCAGGTGGGTGTCGGCAGAGCAGTATTTGAGTACGGCGCCCTCCCTGACGTATATGGGCATGGTGGCCAGGTCTATGTCTCTGGTGATCCACATGCCGCAGGAGTCGAGCTTTTCTTTGGTGAAGTAGTCGAACCACACGCCCCGGGGCAGATATACGTCTCTGGTCGCGCTCTTTGAGAGAGGCTTCAGGACGGGGGCGATGAGCAGACTGTCGCCGAAGAGATACTGGTCGTCTATGGTCCTCACGTTCCTGTCCTCCGGGTATTCCAGATACAGGGCCCTCATCATGGGGAGGCCGGTCCGGGTGCACTTTTCCGCCTCCTCGTAGATGTAGGGCATCAGCGAATAGCGGAGCTTGTCATAGCGGCGGAATATCTCCAGAGCTTCCTGTGAGAAGGCCCAGGGCTCCCTGTGGGTGGTGTCGCCGGCGCCGTGGCACCGGGAATGTGACGAGAAGAGCCCCAGCTGGGCCCAGCGGATATATAGCTCGTCGTCGGGAAGGCCGATGAAGCCGCCTATGTCGTGGCTGAAAAAGGGAATGCCGCTCATGCCTATGCTGAGGGCGCCCCGCAGGGTCCCCGCCAGATCTTCAAAGGTGCACTGGCTGTCGCCGCCCCAGTGGAGGGGGAACCTCTGGGAGCCGGCAGTGCCGCTGCGGGCCCAGACTATGTTGTCCTTTGAGGCATTGAACACAGTGTAGTTATAGACCAGAGTGTAGAGGTTGTGGAACAGCCTGCCGTCCACGTTTTTGAACAGGGCGTCCTCGGGGATGCCTTCGCCAAAATCCGTCTTGATGACCGAAGCCCCCATATCCATCAGGGCCTTTATCTTGCCTGCGTACCACTTGCGGGCCTCGGGGTCGGTGAAGTCCACTATCACGTCCTCGGTAAAGCCGCCGGAATGGTTTTTGGAATACTGATAGGGAGTGCCGTCCTTGTCCAGGGCCAGATAGCCGCGCTCCACCGCCTCTTTGTAATGGTCGTTGTTGTCCCGGGGCGGGATGAAGTTGTACTGCCACAGGGACACGTTGAAGCCCTGCTCCATGAGCCGGGCCATATGCTTCTCGGGCTCGGGGAAGCGCTCCTCCGAAAACTTCAGATCGCAGTTCCAGTCCTCCGCAAACCAGGCGGTGTCCAGATGGATCACGTCACAGGGAACGTCGTTCTCCCTGATCTCCCGGGCGATCTGCTCCGCTACGTCCCAGGAGGTGTAGCTGTTGCGGCTCATCCACAGGCCAAAGGACCACAGAGGCGGCAGCTTGGCAAAGCCCGTCAGATAACAGTAGCCCTTCAGGATCTCCTTTGGGGTCCTGCCGGCTATGACAAAGTAGTCCAGCTGACCGTCCCATACTCCGAATTGCAGGGAGCCGGCGGACAGGGTGCCTATCTGCCAGTCGGTCCGGGCAGCGGAGTTGAGAAACAGGCCGTAGCCTCCGGTGGACATGAAAAAGGGTATGTTGATGTAGGTCCGGGGAGTGGCGGTGCCCAGACAGTCCTTGTTGTGAAAATCCACCGCCCGGCCATTGCGGGTCAGGCTGTCAAAGCGCTCGCCCAGGCCGTAGATCACTTCGTCGTTGTCCAGCTCCAGGGCTTCAAAGCAGGCTGAATATTCGCCGTCCTTGCTCAGGCTCAGATCGTAAACGTCGGCTATGGTGAACCCGGACTTGCGCTGGGCAAAGAACCCGGTCCCGTCGCTGTAAAAGCCGGATATCCGCGCGGTCTCCGGGTCTATGCGCACCTGCATGGACGGGGTCATCAGGGTGTTGTTGACAAATGCGAACTCCACCTTTTGCCGGTCGCCGATGAGCATCCGCGCCTCGGCCGGCAGGCCGGAGTAGGGGTCCCTGATCTCCTTTTCCCCGGAAAAGACTATCCTGAAAATGCTGTCGGTCCACAGCTGTATATGGATATACAGAGGAGCCCCGTCCCCCTCGGCGGGGTTGTTGAAGTTGAGGGGGGTCTCATGGGTGTAGCCATGCTCTGTCCTTCGTGTCTCGGCGGCGCAGGTGATGATGACCCCGCTGTCCGTGACCTCTGTGTCCTGTATTCCCTTTACCCTGCGCCTCCCCTCGGGACTCATCCTGAAAGAGTCCAGGGGACCGCGCGGCGCGCTGGCCGGGGCTTCGGGAAAGGGCGCGCCCGGCGCGCCTGTCGCCGTTGCGGCGCTGCTTTGAGTGTGGCTGTTTAGCTGCGGAACGTTTGACGTGTCGTTCATAAGTATCTCCGTTGGGGCGGCTCCGGCCGCCGCTTGTAAAACTTCACTACCATTATACCACGATTTGCCTGCCTTCCCCACGTTTTTCCGCTTTTTTCACTCTCCGGCGGTGCGGAAACGCTGTCACCGCTCGCTCCGCGCGTCGCGCTCTTCCCGTCACCTCGGCGCAAACGGCATATGTCAAACGCCTTGGCGTCTGGCCGGCCGGGGTAAGGGATCCACCGGGGTTCCCCAAAAATAAAGGTATTCGCGGGGTGGTGCGCAGGGTCCGCCAGCATAGCTCACGGCGTCATCTCGGCGGAAAATGAATACCGATGAAACGCGAATGAGTTTCAGGCATTTTCCGGTAAGAGATCTTCGGGGGCACCGCGTGCCACCTTCCTTTCGCCGTCAGGCGCAAGGCGCGTGGGGGAGCCGTACAAAAGGCCGTGAGCGGTGGCTATAGGAGAGGGCCTCCGGAGAGGGGTCCGCCTGTCGCGTTCCTTGCTCCGGCTATGCCGGAGACGACAGGTGGAAGGGGCCGTATCGCGGGGCGTTTATACACTTGTCCCCGGAAAGCCCGTAAAAGTATTGTGTGAAACGAATTCCGCAGGACCGCAGGTCCGCGTTTTGACCGATAAAAGGGAGTGCGCTCAAAAAGAAAAAGCGCCCCCGAAGGGGCGCAAGCGTATTAGAGGCGAAGGCGTCCCTTTATATTAGTTGTTGACAACTATATTATACCATTCCCGGATAATACTGTCAATACCAAATATAGATAACTGTCTATATTTCCGGATAAAAATTTTTGCCGGGTCCCCGCGCCGGAGGACATCCGGGGCAAAAAAACCGGGGGAGCGGAACGCTCCTCCCGGATCTGTTTTTTTCTGCGCTACTGCACCTTCACCTTGCACTTGACGGTAAAACCGCCATCCTTGGTTTTGGCCCGGATAGTGGTTGTGCCTGCCTTGACGCCCTTCACCACGCCTGCGGAGGTCACAGTGGCTATACTCGTATCATAGCTCGTCCATGTGACAGTCTTGTCCGTAGCGTTGGAGGGCGCCACGGTTGCCGTGAGGGTCAATGTCTTGCCCTTTTCCAGCGAAACGGACGTTTTATTTATTTTCACGCCGTTGACCGCGATTTTCGGATCCTGCACCTTCACCTTGCACTTGGCGGTATAGCCTCCGTCCTTGGTCTTCACACGGATAGTGGTGGTACCGGGCTTTATGCCTTTCACTACGCCGGCGGCGGACACGGTGGCTATGCTCGTATCATAGCTTGTCCAGGTAAGGGCCTTGTTGGTGGCGCCGGAAGGGGAAACGGTAGCCAGCAGGGTCTCCGATTTTCCGGTGGTGAGGGTCAGGCTCGTTTTGTTGAGGGCAACTCCAATAACGGGCACCTTTGGGTCGGCGACCTTCACCTTGCACTTGGCTGTGAAGCCGCCGTCCTTGGTCTTCACCCTTATTGTGGTGGCGCCGGGGGCTACGCCCTTTACGTTGCCGTCGGCGTCAACCGTGGCTATGGATTCGTCATAGCTGAGCCAGGTGACGCCCTTGTTGAAAGCGTTGTCGGGAGTGACAGCGGGGGTCAGCTGCTCGCTCTTGCCCGTTTCCAGAGAAAGAGAGGTCTTGTTTAGGGTTATGCTGCTGGGGCTTTTAAACTCTTTTCCCTTTATATATAACGTATAACCGTTAAGCAGAACATTACCTTCATTATCGATGCTGCTTAAATAAGTATCACCAGATAATACCCACAAACTATCTACATCAATTTTAACGCTAAAGAAAGTAGGCGTTCTACTGTATGAAGTATTATATGAAGGAATACTAAACTTTAAATCACTATTACGAAGTTCAATATAATGGCTATAAGCCGAAGATGAACTTGACCCTCCTGCCCCACTGGCTCCAATAACACCTAAATCAAGATCACAATTATAAATAATAAGATTACAGTCACTTGGACCGAAATTAATAGCATAGTCGTTGTCTTTAATTACTTTGCAATTATCAATAAAGAGTTGCGCACCCCCGGATATAGCTATACCTCCAAGTACTTCACAATCGATTAAGTTCAAGAGCCCGTTACTTCTTAAATTTACAGCATAACCTTGTTTGCTTTCTAATACCGCATTTTTGATTTCACTTTTGGAGCAGTTGCCATAAGCATATTTAGCAGTTAGCGACCTCTCTGATTCTATTTTAAAATTGCCATTATTATCATACTTGCCAGAATCAAAGACTTTGAATGTGTACTTCTTTTGCGCCTCAGCAAAAACATCTACACAATGAGCACCTATGCCTTCTGTATAATACTTGCCACCAAAAATACTAAACCCGCTCCCGCTTACTGCATACGAATAATTACCGAAAGTCTGAACATTAGTGTTTTCGGCATAAAAACAATCTGCAACTATTCCGTCTCCATAATCGCCATATTTGTTTATGTTTGTATTCTTTATGGTAAAACACCGCTGCGGGTCGATTTGAATAACATCTGAGCTATTATCATCTATCAAACAATTAAATGAACACGGAAATCCTTCTTGGAAATATATACCGCTTGTATTTCTGCCTGAAACAAAAATATTACCGTTCACTATTCCTGATGGAGCGAAATTCAAGTCGTATTGATAATAGCGTCTGTAAAGATTGTTGTAGTCCTCTATGATATTATAAATAACTGGTGCAGGATTTCCTTTTACTATAACACCATGAGAGTTGTTAGCGTTTACAGTAGGACTATAAACAGTTGTATCATCATCTGCCGAAAGCTGAATCGTAAGACTGTCATATTCTTCGGCGCAGATGCAGCCTGCCAAAAGCAGGAAGAGAAGGGCGGCAAGGGCGCCCGGTTTCAAGAATTTTGCAAATGATGTATACATGCAAACCTCCGTTTGTTGCAGAGCCATCGGCTCAAAAAAATCAAATATTATTATACTATAAAAAACATATATTCTGCAAGCGCAGGGCGGCGAAGAGCGCTTTTCCGCCGGGCCGATGCGTCTGTGTCCCCTTGCGTTATCATACTTGGAGCGCTCTGAGAACTGCTCTGCCTCTGACACGGGATCTCTTTCCGGTCCCGCTTACGCGTGACCGTCGAGATGACAGCGTTCTCCTATGAGGACACTGTCTTTGAGTGAATTGTCAAAAAAGCGGGTCCCGGAAGGGACCTGCTTTTGTGTTCCGGCGGAAGTCAGGATACGAGCCGGGCGAAAAAGGCTTTTATGCTCGCCATTATGACGGTAAAAAGGCCGGGCCTGGCTTCTGATTTGGTTTCCGGCTTGGCTTCCGGCTTTGCCTTTGCTTCGGGTGCGGCGTATCCGGGGCAATAGACGGGCGCGTATGCCGTGGTCGGGGCGCTGTTGGCCATGTTCATATACTTCTCCGGCACTATGTCGGCAGTTTTTGCCGGTTTGAGCTCGTAATCCTTGTCATACTTCGGTTCGATCCGGCCCTGGCTGTAGCACCACATACGGTGTCTTTTTGACATGTCTCTGGCGCAAAAGTCTGTTTTGGGGGAACTTATACCGTTCCACCACAGCAGGCTGCCTTCTCCCCTCCATATTTCATTGAGGATAAAATCGTTGTAGTCCGGGGGCTGTTGTATCCTGTTTTTGTTTCTGGTGACGTCCAGCTTGGACGGACGCAGCATCCAGTGTTCAAGGCAGCCGTCCGGGTAGGCGTGCCGCACTATGTTGTCTGTCAGGATCGTTACTGTCGGATAACCTGCGGTAACAGGGGGAAAGGCGCTCCATCTTGAATTTTCTGTTTCTCTTATCCAGTTGAGCCGCCTGGCGCCGGCGCTTTTCTGTATTAATCTGCCACCGGACAGCTGTGAATAAAGCGCGTTTTCGGCGCTTACTATCAAAAACCTGCCGTCGGGGAGCTGCATGACGTCGGGGCGGTCGATCTCTTCTTTTTTGCGCTGCACAAACTCCTTATTGCCGCGGGCCCACGTGTCACTGTACCATATGACGCTGCCCTTGTGTCTCAGGACCAACAGGTATCTGTCGTCATTGCGCCGGTAGGACTTCGGAAAAATGTTTTTTTCGGCTTCCGGGCCGTCTTTGTCCGGCTTCGGCAGTTGGTAGACCTCCAGAACAAAGTCCCGCTTCAGACTCTCGGATCCAACCAAAGGGTATTCGGTGATCCTGTCATTCATATGCTTTTCCACAATTTCGGCGGTGGGGTTCTTAAAGTTAAAGAACCTATAGTATGTTTCGGGCCAATTCGGATTGCGTTCAGAATCGGAGATGAAAATGATTTTGGCGTCGGCAGGATCATTTGTGTTGATATAAAACGTGGTTAATGCCTTGGGATCGTTTTTGTCGCAGTATTCCGAAAGGAACGGCGGCACGTTTTTGACTTCGATTTCCCCGTTGGCTAAAGCTCTGTCCTCGTCAGCCCGGACGCCAACAACAGAAAGCGCCGAAAGCAGCAGGCACATTATGGTGATGAGTGTGTTTTTCATGATGGTTTGCTCCTTTTTGCATTCGTGTCAAATCTATAGTGATCGGCTGATGTTATTATGATAATAGCATATTTCTTTCGCCGCGTCAATATGGAAGAAAAACCCTTATTTTGACGCTGTGTTTGACCTTATGGCCGTCCGCGCCGGGATGACGGCAGAGGATGGGCCGGGATGACGCGGGCTTGTGACCGGAAAAAAAGCGTCCGGTGTGTCCGGACGCCTTTGCCTTGCAGCGGTCGTTGCTTCTTATTTCTGAAAGCCGTTGACCTCAAATATGTATATCTCGCCCTGCTCCAGCGCGGGAGTCTCCAGCGAACAGGCGCCTTTGTCCTTGTAAATATGCCTGGCGCCCTTCAGCTTTTCGCTCACGGGCTTGATCACGTATTTGCCGTGGGGGCCCATCCACATATCCAGATCCACGCTGAGGGTCTTGCCGCTTTTGCCGCCGGCGGTGTTCAGCACCAGTATGAGGGCGTTGTCACCGTAGATGTAGGCGGACACCTTGGTGGCTCCGCTGACGAATTCGGTGGAGATACAGTCGCCTATGAGCCTGCCCTCGGTGAAATAGGGCATGTATTTTTGTTTTATGCCCCAGCAGGTCCTGAGGGCTTCGGACAGCTGCGGGATGTCC